>JBAPYG010000082.1:0-1827 GCA_049284615.1 Acidimicrobiia bacterium | reverse complement strand
TGAGGATGTTGTTCGCCTTGCCCTCGACCTCGAGCCGGAGACGCTCGTCGGGGAAGAGCGGGGTGAGCCCCTCGAACTTGGGCCGGTTCATGGCCTCGTCGGGGTCCATCCCGTTGACGCTGCCTATGCGCACCACGGCCGGGAACTTCTCCTTGGACCGTGGTGGGCGAATCGGGCCCGAGACGATGTCCCCCTTGCGGAGACGGAACTTGCGCACCTGGTTGGCCGATACGTAGACGTCCTTGTCTCCCGACTTGTAGCCGGTGACACGAAGGAAGCCGTAACCCTCGGGGAGGATGTCGAGGATGCCCTCGCGGACCTCCAACTGATCCTCCGGCACCCGTTCCTCGTCGCGACGACGACGATTGCGCTGCCGGCCCCCGCCGCCGCCACTCTGATTGTCGCCGCCACCGCCACGGTTGTTGTCGCGGTTGTCGCGTCCGTCGTCGGAGTCATCGAAGCTCGACTCGGGCTTGTCACTCTTGTCCGTGCGCGGTGTGGCCTTGGGCAGGTCCACCTCTTCGCTCGGCTTGGACTCTTTCACCTCACCGGCGTCCGTCAAAGCAGCGATCAGCTTCGACTTCTGCAGACCATCGGTGTCGATTCCAGCTGCGGAGGCGACCTCTCGCAGCTCGTCTATTGATTTGCTCTGGAGTTGAGCTCGTGTCGTCATTGGATCCTTAAATGATCGGTCCCACCAGGGATCTTCGGATCGAGATACCCCGAACGCGTCATGCAGGAACATTCACACAGGAGAGTCCTGAGTGGCGTGGCGGGGATGCCGGTACGTCTCGCACCAGCGGTTGTAATCGTAGCCGCTCGTTGCTCTTGCGCAAAGCAGCAACCGTGATGGGGTTATCGGATGAGAGCTTCCAGCTCTGAAGTGTCCGGTCCGATCGACATGAGACGCTCCTCGAGCCCGTCGATGGGGTCGAACCATTCCGGCGGCGGCACCGAGTCGTCGAACTTGGCTGGATGCGCCGTGGCCACCACCAACTGGGGACGGGACGACTTCGTCTCCTCACCCGCCCGCCAAGCGGTCGCCGTGTGTGGGTCGAGCAGATAGCCATATCTCTGATGGACCTCCTCCATCGTCTCCGAGATCTGAGCGTCGTTCGACCAGCCGGCGCGGAACTCCGCGCCCGGGCTCGCCTCGAACCGCTCCAGATTCGATGGCACCTGGATGTCCATCGCCGGGGCCATCGTCGGCGTCACCACGGCCTCCGCCATGCTCCCCGTGTTGACCAGGTCGCTCAAACCGTGATTGGCGTTGTTGGCGATGGTGATCGTCTCGATCGGCGCACCCATCTGCTTGGCCACCCACGCCGAGTACACGTTGCCGAAATTGCCGGTGGGCACCACGAGATCGAAGGGAGCGCCCATCCTGGCGGCGGCGTGGACGTGGAAGCCGGCTTGTGCCGCCACCCGCGTCCAGTTGATCGAGTTGATCGCCAGGAGGTGTTCGTTCGAGGCGAAGGCCTCTTTCACCATGCGTTGGCAGTCGTCGAAGGTGCCCCGCACGGCGACGGCCTGCGTGTTGGCGTCGGGGACGGTCGTCATCTGCCTGCGCTGGAAGTCGGAGACCCGTCCCTCCGGATAGAGGATCACCACCTTCAGGTGGTCGCTCCCCCGACATGCCTCGATGGCCGCCGACCCGGTATCTCCGCTGGTCGCTCCGAGCACGACTCCGTGGTCGACCTCACGATCGAGGAGCCGGGCGAGGACCTGGAGCGCATGGTCTTTGAACGACAGGGTGGGGCCCCAGAAGAGCTCGAGCACTCGACAGTCGCCGACATCGACGATCGGCGTCACCTCCGGATGATGAAA
>JBAPYG010000081.1:0-11015 GCA_049284615.1 Acidimicrobiia bacterium | reverse complement strand
GTCAAGGAGAGGATCCTCCCTGACCTCACCGACGAGTGGGTCGATGAGAACACCGAGTTCGACACCGTCGCCGAGCTCAGGGAAGCTCTGGACGAGCGTCTCGCCGATGCCAAGCTCCGCTCGGTCTCCCGGGAGTACTCCGAGAAGGCGATGAGCACTCTCAGAGATCAGATAGACATCGACATTCCCGAGGGGCTGATCCGGGCCGAGATGGATCGGCACCTGCACGACTTTCTCCATCGTCTCGAAGAGGCGGAACTGAGTCTCGAGGATTACTTCTCGGCCACCGGGATGACCCAAGATGTCTTTCTCGGTGATCTGCGTGGCCAGGCCGATCTATCCATCCGAAACCGTCTCGTTCTGGACGCTGTAATCGAGGCCGAGGAGCTCGAGGTCGATGAGGAAGACATGTCCCAAGCCCTGTCTTCGCTGGCATCTCAATCGGAGGACCCGGTCGCCTACTTGCGTGCCTTCCAGCAGAGCGGTCAGGAATTGGCACTGGCCAGTGATATTCTCCGAAACAGAGCGCTGGACGCGATCCTTTCGAATGCCGACCCGGTCGACGAGGATGGGAATCCGGTCGATCTGAGTTTGAAGGTCAATGAAGTCGAGGCCGAGATCATCGACGATGAGGAAGACATCTCGGCCGAGGAGGAATAGAAATGAACGCCAACAACTATGTAGTCCCCACTGTCTTCGAGCAGACGAGTCGGGGCGAGCGTTACTTCGACATCTACAGCAGACTGCTCAAAGATCGGATCATCTTCCTGGGCACACCCATCGATGACACGATCGCCAACCTGATCATGGCGCAGATGCTCCACCTCGAGTCTGACGATCCCGACAAGGACATATTCCTCTACATCAACTCTCCGGGTGGCTCGATAACATCGCTTTTCGCGATCTACGACACCATGCAGTACATCAAGCCCGATGTGAACACGGTCTGCATGGGCATGGCCGCCTCGGCGGCCGCTGTGATCCTCGCCGGGGGAGCCCACGGGAAACGCTTCGCGCTCCCACATGCCCGCGTCATGCTCCACCAGCCTCATGGTGGCGCCCAGGGCCAAGCCAGCGACATCGAAATCCAGGCACGGCTGATCGTCCAGATGCGCGAGCAGCTCAACCAGATCCTGGCCGACCACAGCGGTCAGCCTCTGGAGAAGATCTCGACTGACACCGAGCGCGACTACTGGATGATGGCCGATGAGGCCAAGGAGTACGGAGTGGTCGACGGAATACTCACTCGTCGGGAGCTCGCCGCGGTAGCCTCGTCTTCCGACTGACCGGAGGTTCGTTCCCAGATGGCAAGACTCGGCGATGGTGGAGAGCTGCTGAAGTGCAGCTTCTGTGGCAAGTCCCAGAAGCAGGTGAAGAAGCTCATCGCCGGCCCGGGCGTTTACATCTGTGACGAGTGCATCGATCTCTGCAATGAGATAATCGAGGAGGAGTTCTCCACCACGGAAGAGATCACCTTCACGGAGCTGCCCAAGCCATCTGAGATCAAGACATACCTCGACGACTACGTCGTGGGCCAGGAGGAGGCCAAGCGCAAGCTGTCGGTGGCGGTTTACAACCACTACAAGCGAATCCGCACCGGTGACATCCAGCGCGACGTCGAGCTGCAGAAGTCCAACATCATGCTGATCGGGCCGACCGGGTCGGGCAAGACCCTGCTGGCCCAGACCCTGGCCCGTCAGCTCAACGTGCCGTTCGCCATCGCCGATGCGACCAGCCTGACCGAGGCGGGCTATGTCGGCGAGGATGTCGAGAACATCCTGCTCAAACTGCTCCAGGCGGCCGACTACGACGTCAACCGGGCGCAACAGGGCATCATCTACATCGACGAGATCGACAAGGTCTCCCGCAAAGCGGAGAACCCGTCGATCACACGGGACGTCTCCGGAGAGGGCGTCCAGCAAGCATTGCTCAAGATCTTGGAAGGGACCGTGGCCTCCGTCCCGCCTCAGGGTGGCCGGAAGCACCCACACCAGGAGTTCATCCAGTTGGACACCACCAACGTCCTGTTCATATGTGGTGGCGCCTTTGGCGGCCTGGAGGACA
The DNA here is from genome assembly GCA_049284615.1 of Acidimicrobiia bacterium. Taxonomy (GTDB): domain Bacteria; phylum Actinomycetota; class Acidimicrobiia; order Spongiisociales; family ZC4RG35; genus JANQRA01. The sequence continues at coordinate 8,951 of JBAPYG010000081.1, read as the reverse complement.
TCATCGCGAATCGAATCGGGAAGCGTGGCGTCGGATTCGGAGCGGAGCTCAAGTCGAAACACGATGGTCGGCCCACCGAGTTGATCTCGGAGGTCCTTCCGGAAGACCTGATGAAGTACGGCTTGATTCCGGAGTTCATCGGACGTCTGCCCGTCACGGCGACCGTCGAAGACCTCGACAAGGAGGCTCTGGTTCGCATCCTCACCGAGCCCAAGAATGCCTTGATCAAGCAGTACGCCCGGATGTTCGAGATGGACGATGTCGAGCTGGTGTTCACACCGGACTCCTTGGAGGCCATCTCCGAGCAGGCCCTGAAGCGATCGACAGGTGCCCGCGGCCTGCGGGCGATCCTCGAGGAAGTGCTGCTCAACACCATGTACGACCTTCCCGGCCGGGACGACATCGAGCGAGTCATGATCGACCGCGACGTCGTCGAGAAGAAGGTCAACCCCACTCTCGTCCCTCATGATCCAGCATCGGAAGAGCCCACCGAGCGAACCGCTTGACGACATTTGAGTCAGGCGACCTACTGGATTTGAGTGCATCGCGGCCCGCGAGCTTGTACGTTTGGGGTCGTTGATTACTTGATTGACAATTAGCCACCTGGTGTCACACTATGTGGCTATCGACCACCTGGAGTGGTCAATGGTAAGGGGAATTTGGGAGGCACCGAAGCCAGGTCCGCAACGCGGTCACCTAGATCTGGTGGAGCCAATGGTGAGACCGGCCTGTCCCGTATACGAAGGGGATAGGAAAAGAAATGAAGGCTGGGACCATGGCCCTGATGGGCCGAAGAGCTTTGGCAGCGTTCGTCGCCGCCATGCTGATGCTGTCGATGATGCTCCTGCTGGCCGACCCCGCCGAGGCGGATCACATCCCGCCCACGGGTCAGGTCGGCGCCAATTGCGTGGAGTTTCAGGCCGGCGCTACCGGGACCAAGGGCCCATCGGACTACCCGGGCGTCTCGATCACGTTGAACTCGTGGTCCAACACCTCAGGTGATCCGCATGACGTGAACTTCACGATCGCGGGGCTCACTGGCACACAACACGTCGACGTCTCGGTCAAGTCGGGAACAAACGTCCAAGAAGACGGGCCCTACTCCAATGGGACCTACACGATCATGACGGGTCTGCAGAACGCCATCTCGCACATAAGGGCCTGTGTCTTCGACAACGGCTCCGAGAAAGGGAAGATCGTCGTCCGCAAGGAGGTCACCCAGGATTCCGACACCACTGTGGTGTTCGACTTCGACCCCACCTACCAGAGCGACGACTTCGCCCTGTCCCATGGCCAGGAGCACGAGGCTGACGTCCCGGCTGGGATCTACTCCGTCTCCGAGTCGGTGCCGGGCGGATGGACCCTCCAGTCGGCAACCTGCAGCTCCAACCAGGATGGCGACAGCTCGACCCCCGAGTTGATCAATCTCTCTGCCGGGGAGACGGTCACCTGCGTCTTTGTCAACGATCAGGACATGGGTACGACGACTACGTCGCAACCCGAGGAGACGACGACCACGTCGCAACCCGAGGAATCGACGACCACCCTGGATATCGGGGGGAGCACCGTGACGACGGCGCCAGAGAGCACGACGACGACTGTCAAGGTCCTCGACTCGACTTTGGTGAACGACTCGACCACCACGAGCATCGAAGACGAGGTCCTCGACACCGAAGTCCTCCCCTTCACCGGTGCCGACAATGACATGCTGGCGTTGCTGGCGGCCGGACTCGGGATGCTGGGCACTCTGGTCCTGGTGGCCACCCGGAAGATGGAAGACAACTAGCTCGACCCACAGAGCGAGAGGAAAGGGCCCCGGGAGTTAACCTCCCGGGCCCTTCTCATGAACTATGACCAGGCCATCTCATATCTCGATCGTCACATCGGTCTCGGAGGCGCGCCGGGCCTGGGGCGGATGCGCGACCTGCTCGATCTCATGGGTCGTCCCCACGAGGGCTATCCGCTCATCCATGTCGCCGGGACCAACGGCAAGACATCCACAGCGAAACTGACGACTCTGCTCCTCGTCGGCCACGGGCTGAACACCGGGACCTACACGTCCCCTCATCTGCAGGCGATCGAGGAGCGTTTGGCGGTCAACGCCCGCATATCGACGAGCGAGGAGTTCGCCCTGGCCGTCTCCGACGTGGCCGCATTCGCCGACTTGCGCGAAGGCGCAGGCGACGAGCCCAACACGTACTTCGAGCTGACGACGGCGGCCGCCTTTACATTCTTTGCCGATCAGGCTGTGAATGCCGCCGTTCTCGAGGTCGGTCTCGGTGGGCGGCTCGATGCCACCAACGTCGTGGATGCGGAGGTGTGCGTCGTGACCTCGATCGGTAAAGACCACACCGAGTTCCTCGGCGAGGACATCGCGGGGATCGCCGCCGAGAAACTCGCCATCGCCGGCCCACAGTCGATCCTCGTCACCGGTCCGCTCCCGGAGGCGGCGCTCGAAGAGGCCAACAAGACGTCGCGTGAGTTGGGGATTCAACACAGGCGATACGACCGCGACTACGGCATCGCCTCGTATGAGCGGGGTGTCGGGGGTTGGCTCACGACCATCAATGGGGCCGAGGCCACCTACGAAGACATCTTCATCCCGCTCCACGGGCGCTACCAGCTGACCAACTTCGCCATGGCGGTCGCTGCCTGTGAAGCGATGATCGGTCGCAAGCTGGACGCCCATACCCTGCGGGATGCGGTCGCCGTGGCCACCGCGCCCGGCCGGATGGAGGCCCTGGCATCGTCGCCTTTCGTGATGGTCGATGGCGCACACAACGCCGACGGAATCGAGACCCTCGTCGAGTCGCTCCACGAGGAGTACCCGACCACACGGTGGCAGGTGCTCCTGGGCATCATGGGCGAGAAGAATGTCGACCTGATGATCGAGCGCCTCGCTCCGGTCGCGAAGGGGGTCATCACCACGGCTGTCGAGTCTGAGCGGGCGCTGTCAGCCGCGGACCTCGCTGCTCGGGTGGCCCAGATCCTCCCGGACATCCCCGTCCTCGCGGCCGACAAGGTCTCCGACGGGCTCGACATGGCCCGCGTCGAGGCCGGAGTCGACGGTGCGGTCCTGGTCACCGGGTCTCTCTATATGGTGGGCGAGGTTCGCGACATCCTCGGATGATTCCCTCGTGCCACTTCGCCGAGGGATCATCTTCCCGATAGCGTGATCGGTCTTATGTCAGTCGAACACACTTTCATCATGGTGAAGCCGGACGGCGTTGCCCGTGGGCTGGTCGGGGAGGTCGTGAGCCGGCTCGAGAGAAAGGGTCTAACACTGGAGAGGATCCGAGGACTGACCATCTCTGAAGACCTGGCGCGCACCCACTATGCCGAGCACGTCGAGAAGCCCTTCTTTCCCGAGTTGCTCGAGTTCATCACCTCAGGCCCGGTGGTGGCGATGGAGTGGTCAGGCGAGAGCGCAGTCTCGGTCTGCCGCGGTCTGATGGGCGCCACCGACCCCAAAGAGGCCGCTCCCGGCACCATCCGCGGAGATCTCGGCCTGATCGTGACCGAGAACATCGTCCACGGCTCCGACGGCCCCGAGAGCGCTGTCCGAGAGCTCGAGCTCTTCTTCGACTGACTGGCCGCCACATCGAACCTCAGGTAGTGGGTGCCGTATATGGCACAAACGCTCTCGAGAACGAGAGACCTCTCCGTTCTCGAGAGAGAAAGGGTCATATATGGGTCTGGCTACCTGAGGTTGTGAGCTCCGGCCCGGAACTCCCTATGGCAGAAGGCGGGCGGCGCACCTACAATCCCGTGGGTCCGCCCGGGAGCGCGCCCTTTCATGGCTGAAACCCTTCTCTCATTCGCTGGCCAGGACATGGCCATCGACCTCGGAACCGCGAACACGCTGGTGTACGTACGCGGTGGTGGCATCGTGCTCAACGAGCCGTCGGTCGTCGCCATAAACAGCCAGAACAACAAGGCTCTGGCGGTCGGGATGGAGGCCAAGCGGATGATCGGCCGCACCCCGGCGAACATCACTGCGATCCGGCCGTTGCGCGACGGCGTCATCGCAGACTTCGACATCACCGAGAAGATGCTCCGCTACTTCATTCAGAAGGTGCACAGACGCAAGTGGGCTCGCCCTCGGATAGTCGTGTGTGTCCCTTCCGGAATCACCCCGGTCGAACGTCGTGCAGTCGAAGAGGCGGCATATCACGCCGGAGCGCGACGCGCCTACACCATCGAGGAGCCCATGGCCGCCGCTATCGGCTCGGGATTGCCCATCGGGGAGCCGTCGGGCTCGATGGTCGTCGACATTGGGGGTGGCACCACCGAGGTGGCGGTCATCTCGCTGGGTGGGATCGTCGTTTCCCGGTCGATACGCGTGGGAGGAGACGAACTCGACAGCTCGATCATCGACTGGGTCAAGAAGGAGCACAACGTCCTGGTGGGGGAGCGGACCGCGGAGCAGTTGAAGATCGCGGTCGGCTCGGCGTGGCCCTACTCGGAGGAGCCGTCGGCCGAGGTTCGTGGCCGTGACCTCGTGACCGGTTTGCCCAAGACGATCTTGCTCTCCTCACAGGAGGTCAGGGAGGCGATCGAGGAGCCCACTCAGGCGATCGTCGATGCGGTCAAATACACGCTGGACAAGACGCCGCCGGAACTGGCGGCCGATGTCGTCGAGCGTGGCATCGTGCTCACCGGAGGAGGAGCACTGTTGGTCGGGCTGGATCATCGTCTGGCCCACGAGACGGGGATGCCCATCGTCACTGCGGCTCAGCCGCTGCAATCGGTGGTGCTCGGCTCGGGGAAGTGTCTGGAGGAGTTCGACGCCTTGCACTCGGTGCTGGTGTCGTCTGCCCGGCCATGATTCCCTAGACCCGTCGAAATGCCATGTTGAATCGACAACCAGGCGACAGAACTCTCCCCACTCTCATCACGCTCCTCGTCATCGGAGTGCTTCTAATGACCTTCGACGTCAGAGCCGAAGGTGGTGGAGTCACCGGGGTGCTCCGCAGCGGCACCCAAACCGTGGTGGCGCCACTGCAGAAGGCGGCCGCTTTCGTGGTCAATCCGGTGGTGGACATGGTCGATTCGCTCTCGAATGTCGTCTCGCTCCGGGAGACGAATCTCGAGCTCCGTCGTCGCTTGGCCGAGGCCGAGGCGAGCCTGATCGCTGTCGATGACGATCTCGCTCGTCTCGAGCTCTACGAGCAGTTGTATGACCTCGAGGCCACCGGAACGGACATCGGGAGGACTGTCGCGGAAGTCATCGGCCGCCCGGATGCATTCGACAATGCCCTGATCATCGACAAGGGTTCTTCCGACGGTATCGCCGTCGGCCAGCCCGTCCTCGATACGAACGGATATGTGGTTGGCTCCGTGCAGCAGGTCACGGGGGGGACGGCCACGATCGTCCCCATCACGGTCGGTCCCGACGGGATCGCGGTGACCGTTGGTGAGCAACTCGGCGTGGCGATGCCCCAGATCAACGAGAATGTGATGAAGCTCGACATCAACGATGCCCGGGACCCCGTCTTCTTCGGTGATCGCGTCGTGACCTCCTCGCGTTCGGTTCGCTTCCCGGCCGGGTATCCCGTCGGTGAGGTCGCGGCCGACGCCGCGCCGACAGGGGCCGATTCGTTGACGACGACGGTCACGCCCTACATGAACCCGGACACGCTCCGAGTGGTGGTGGTCCTCGCGTGGCCCCCCGATCCTGTCTCGGCGGTGGTCGAGGAAGTCGGGCCGACGACGACCACAACGCCGGGGGGGTCCTCGACGACGTCGACGAGCGGCTCGTCATCGACCACGGAAGGGGACGGCTGATGAGGGTGCGCTCGGTCCTCATCGTGGCTTCCATGCTCTTGATCGCAGTCGTGTTGCAGACGACGCTGTTCAGCCAGACTGAGATATTCATCCCAGATCTGGTGATGCTGATGGTGATCCTCCTCGCACTGACCAGGCTCCGCCAAGAGGTCGTGTTGGGCATCGGATTCGTCGCCGGGCTGGTGGTAGATCTGCTGGGGTCCTCTGTCCTCGGTCTCAGGGCGATCGTGTTCACGATCGTGGCCTTCCTCGCCCTGAAGACACGAGAGCGCGCCGACCTGGGTCGCTTCGTCACTGGGCTCTGGGCGGGGCTTTTGTCCTTTGCGGGGGCCCTTCTCATTCTGACGATCGGCACACTCTTTGGTCAGACCGTTCTGCTGGGAGACGGAGTGGTGGAACTGCTTTTGTTCGTGCCTCTGGCCAACCTGGTCCTCGCCTGGCTGTTCGCCCCTGTCGTCGTTCGTCTGATCGATCGCGACGCAACCGCCTTTCGGTACGCATGAAGTTCGCGGTCCGGCTCTCGATCCTGGGAATGGCCTTCGTGGCGATGTTCTCCGTCATCGGGCTGAGGTTGTGGTTCGTTCAGGTCGCCGAGGGCCCGGCCATCGCCCAGGCGGCGGAAGAGCAGACCTGGCTCACCAAGACTTCACACGCTCCGCGTGGTGACATCTACGACCGCAACAACGATCTCCTCGTGACCAGCCGTCTCGTACCAGCCGTCTTCATCGACCGCACCTTCGTTCAGGCAGACGAAGATCGGGATACGGTCATACAGCGCTTGTCATCGGTTCTTGCGCTGGACCCCGAAGTCCTCAGGGCCATGTACGAAGAGGCGGGCACCAATGGGCGATTCCAGGTCGCGACCGTCGACAACGGCATGGCGTATCAGATCACCGAGCAGCTCGGCTCCCTTCCGGGAGTAGAGATCGTCAATGTTCCCGAGCGGGTGTATTTGTCCGGCGACACTCTCGCCCACGTGATCGGGCACCTCGGCCTTCCCGACCTGAACGACATGGAGGAGAGGCCGGAGCTCGACCCGACGGTGCGAATCGGGAAGATCGGCATCGAGAAGTTCTACGACGATGAGCTGCAGGGGACGTCGGGAACCGTCGAGTACCGGGTGCGTCGTGGCGAGATCATCGATCAGCGCCCGGCGGTGCCTTCGGTGCCTGGGAGCTCGATAATCCTGACGGCAGACGCTCAGCTGCAGCAGGTGGTGGAGTTGGCCCTCGAGGAGGGCATCCGGCTCTCCAACGAGGTCAAGGCGACTGACAAAGCCAAGGGCGAGGAGGTGTTCAGCGAGACCAAACGCGCGGCAGCCGTGGTACTCGATCCCCAGACGTTCGAGGTCCTGGCGCTCGCTTCCGTGCCCGACTTCGACCCCCAACTCTTCGTGGCCGGGATCGACGAGGAGACCTTTGCCGACCTCAACGAGTCTTTCGCGTTCAACAACCTCGCGGTCAGCGGTCTCTACCCACCGGCGTCCACGTTCAAGGCGGTCACATACAGCGCATTCCTCGAGAAGGGTCTGCCGTTGCCGGCGGATACAGATGGCGTCGACCCCCAGGCGAGGGAGGTCGACTGCGATGGGAAGCTGATCTTCCAGCTGAACGATGGGTCGGCTGAGGAGAAGACCGATTGGTACTACCCGAGGACCCTCGGATGGCTCGACCTGCACGGGGCGCTTCAGAACTCGTGCAACAAGTACTTCTGGTCGGTGGGCCTGGGGGCGTGGCAGGCGCGCGACACCGTGGGCGAGACCGTTCTCCAGGATTGGGCCAAGGAGCTTGGTTACGGGTCAGAGACCGGGATCGACCTGGCCAACGAGGCGTCGGGAATCGTCCCCACGAGAGAGCTCTTCGAGGAGTGGGCCCAGTATCAGCTCGAGAACCCCGACGAGCCACCCCGGCTCGACCCCGGCCGGCTCAACCCCGAGCTCGTGAGCCCGTTCTTCGGCGGTGATCTCATGGACTTCGCCATCGGCCAGGGCGCCTTCACCGCCACGCCCCTGCAGGTGGCCGTGTCGTACGCGATCCTCGCCAACGGAGGCAAGGTCATGGAGCCACGTCTGGTCGACCGGATAGTCAGCCCCGATGGCGAGGTTCTCGAAGAGGCGACGTCGGATGTGATCCGCACGGTCGATCTCTCCGAGGAGACGCGCAGAGAGCTACTCACCGACTTGAACAAGGTCGTGACAGAAGGCACCGCCGCCTCGGCCTTTGCAGAGTTCGGGCCCGGTCTCGATCAGATCGGGGGAAAGACGGGCACCGGTGAGACGACCGCGACCAAGGACAACCACGCCTGGTTCGTCGGCCTGGCCCCCATCGACAATCCGCAGTATGTGGTTGCCGTCATCATCGAGGAGGGGGGCTCGGGCGGCGGCATCGCGGCGCCGGTGGCCCGCCATATCCTGCAATACCTGATGGGCAACGAGCCCACTCCGATCATCGCCGGGGAGAAGGCCGACTGATGACCACCGTCCTGACCCGCATCCGAGAGGTCGCAGTCGTGCGGCGCAACAACCGCACCGACTGGATCCTGGTGGGCACGATGATGCTCCTCTCCGGTTTCGGCTTGTTGATGATCTACACCGCAACCCAGAACCTGGGCACCTTCTCGATGGAACGTCAGATGATCTTCGTCGCCGCCGGGCTCATCATCTTCGCCGTGGTCTCCAACATCGATTACAGGGAGTACCGCGGGATAGTCCCGGCGGCATCGCTGATCATCCTCATCCTGTTGGTCGCCGTCTTCTTCTTCCCCGCGGTGAACGACGTCAACCGGTGGATCCCACTTCGCTTCTTCAACTTGCAGCCCGCCGAGTTCGCCAAGGTCATCGTGATCGTCGCTCTCGCCTCTCTCCTCGCTCCACCCACATCGCGCGACGAGATGGTCGGGCCGCGCGTCCTCAGCTGGAAGAAGCTCGCCCAGGCGGTCGTGTTGGTGACGGTCCCGGGCATCCTGATCCTGCGGGAGCCCGATCTCGGTACGACGCTCGTGTTCGGGTTCATCCTGTTCGGCATGCTCTTCGTGGCCGGGGCGACATGGAGGCAGATGGCGGCCCTGGCGAGCGTCGTTGCCCTGGGCGTCATCACCGTCTGGCGCTTCCACCTCCTCAGCCCGTACCAGATCGACCGCATCACCGTTCTGTTCAAGCCCGAGAT
>JBAPYG010000080.1:0-9303 GCA_049284615.1 Acidimicrobiia bacterium | reverse complement strand
GTTGTGTTGGAAACCCGTTGCAACGACACAATCCGCTGCGCCGACCTCACCTACCCCTGCCCACCATGCCCCAAACACCGTGGGCGGAGCCGCTTCATGGTTTGATGAAGTCATGGCCCCAGAGGTTCGCTGATCGAGAAACTCATCGGGAGGGCTCGCGAGAGCCTCTTCACCGTGCCGATCATCATCGTTGGCCTTTGCGCCGGAGCGGCAGGCCTGGCGCTCTACGTCGATTTCAATTTCGCTGACGTCATCGACGACTGGCCAATCGTGCTGAGGACGACGGTCCAAGGCGGCCGGGGCATCGCCACCACCGTCGCTTCGGCCACGATCACAGTGGCCGCGATCGTTTTCTCGATCACCGCTCTCTCCACCCAGATGGCCGCCAGCCAATACTCGCCGAGGGCACTTGGAGGCTTCTTCGAGGATCCCTTTCAGCAGGCGATCATCGGCCTCGTCGTCGGAACCTTCACATACTCGCTTCTGGTGCTGGCTTCACTGAGCAACGCCATCATCGATGGGGGTGACCCCACTCCCAGCTTGTCGGTCACCATCGCCATGCTCCTCGGGGTGGCGTCGGCGATAGGCATCGTGGCCTACATCAACCACTCCTTGAAGCGCATGCAGATCGACTCGGTGGTGCAGAGGATCGCGGCCGGTGCCACCAAGGCCATCGATCGCCATTTGAAAGATCGCGCAACCGAAGGGGCGCCCGAGGGCCGGCCCCCGACCGGGGAGCAGACCGCCATACGCGCCACCCACACGGGTTGGATCATCGACATAGACGTCGACGAGCTCCTCAGAACGCTTCCCCCCGCATCCACGGCGCGGGTGGACGTGCGCCTGGGCGAAGCGGTGTCGGCGGGTGACCGTCTCATCACGTTGTGGCCCTCTCCCGGAGATGACTGGGACCAGACAGACCGGGCGCGCTCGACGGTGGTGACCGCCCGTGAGCGCTCACTCGAGCTAGACCCGACATTCGGAATCAGACAACTGGTGGACATCGCCCTGCGAGCCCTCTCCCCGGGGGTCAACGACCCGACGACGGCGGTCGATGTGATCCATCACCTCAAGACGCCGATTCGTGAGGTCCTGCTCTCCGGGGCACCACGCCGGGTCTTCGCCGGCCCGGACGAGCGCAGGGTCTTCCTAACCGAGACGATGACTCGATCGGACTATGTCCATGCCGCTTTCTCCGAGATCAGGCTGGCAGCGTCCGCACAGCCCTATGTCCTCACCGCCCTCATCGAGGTGCTCGAAGACCTGAAATCTGATCTCGATGGGGCCGGCCTCGAGGGCCGGGAGAGCGCGGTGGCCCAGGAACTGGAGCTCACCCTGGAAACCGCTCGCACCTCGGGTCTCCCCGAGCCCGACCTGAAACGGGTGCTGGAGAGATCCAGGGGCGAGGGCGACCAGGACCCGTCCTAGAAGCCAGCGAGGCGCTCGCGCAGTCGGGCTCGGTCCATCGTCGATCACCGCCCGTCGACGCCCCTACTCGAGGTCCTCCCCCGTGACATCGATGACCTCGCCGCCAATGGGCTCCCAACGCTCATCGCTCTCCGGTCGCGCGGTGGTGAAAACCGCGACACGTGCGCTGAAGCGACGGGTGAACTGCCGGAAGATCACATCGCGAACCGGCGGCAAAAGGAGGAGAAAGCCCAAGATGTCGGTGATGAAACCCGGTGAGATGAGAAAGGCCCCCGCCACGAGAACGGCCGCGCCATCACTCAGCTCACGCCCCGGGATCTGGCCTTGTCGGGTGCGCTGTTGGATTCTGCCGAACACGGACAGCCCGGCCCGGCGCACCAGGAGAGAGCCGACGATCGCGGTGGTGGCGGCTATGGCCAATGCCCAGAGCAACCCGATCTGCGACTCGACCCAGAAGAAGGTGGCCATTTCCGCCAGCGCCACCAATCCGAAGATGGCGAGAAACCTCATGAGACAACGCTACCGGCACTGCGCTGGAACTTCATCGGCCGGGGCCGGCGGGCCGCGTTAGCGTCTCCGGCGATGAGTCTCACCACCCTCGCAGAGTCCTACTGGCAGAAGATCAATCAGTTGGCGCCGACCGTGGCCACGGTTCGGGGCGTTCACGACTACGACTCCGAGCTGCCCGCATTCGACGACGATTGGATCGGCGACATGATCGCCGACCTGACGGCGATACAGCGCGAAGCCGATGCCCTCGACGTGTCCACCATGACCACCCAGGAGCGGATCACGCACGCCCTCCTCCTCCATCAGGTCACGAACGCCCTGGACGGCATGGAGACACCGTTTCTCCTGGCGTCGATCGATCCGTTCACCGGCCCACACACGCGTCTTCTGTCCGACACCCGCCAGAACACCGTCGCCAACATCGAGCAAGCGGTATCCCTGCTCGAGAGGTACCGAAGGGTCCCCAGGTTCCTGAGAGGCGCCTTAGGCATCCACAAATCGAATGCGGAGCACGGCCAGACACCCTCTGCGGCCGCCCTCGACCGGGTGCTCGGCCAGCTCAACGGCTATCTCGACTCCGACTTGGGGGATGACCCGTTTCTCGTACTCGATGTCCCCGGCGACGGCGACGAGTGGCTCGAGGAGGCGACGCGTCTCGTCACCGAGGTGATTCGCCCGGCAGTCGCCGAGTATCGAGACGACTTGCTGGAGCACATAGCTCCCGTGGCCCGACCCGACGACAAGTGCGGACTGGGGTGGGTGCCGGGCGGAGATGAGATCTATGGACGTCTCATCTCGAGGTACACCCAACTCGACAAGACCGCTCGAGAGATCCATGACATCGGCCAGGAGTGGGCCACTCAGCGAAACGCCGCCGAGTGGATGGAGATCGGCGGTCCCGCCCTGGGGGCTGAAGATCTCGAGTCGATCTTCGCCACGCTCCACGCCGACCCCAACCTGAGGTTCAGGTCTGAAGACCACATGTTGGAGCACGCCCGGACCGCACTGGAGCGAGCCTGGGCCGAGGTGGACGACTGGTTCGCCGTCAGGCCCGACACCCCATGTGCGGTGGTGCCGGTTCCGGCCGCAGTCGCCCCCGCCATGCCGCCCGCCTATTACAGCCAACCACCAGTGGACGGGTCCCGGCCCGGCACATACTTCCTCAACACCTACCGCCCCGAGGAACGCGACCTGTTCGAATACGAGTCGATCCATTTCCACGAGGGAATCCCCGGACATCACTTCGACCGGTCCCTGGCGTCGGAGCTGGAGGGTATCCCCACCTTCCGCCGTTACGCCCAGGTTTACGCGCACACCGAAGGGTGGGGCCTCTATTCAGAGCGCCTTGCCGACGAGATGGGTCTCTACACCGCCGAGACCGACCGTCTGGGCATGATTTCTGCGGACGCATGGCGTGCGGGGCGCCTCGTCACCGACACCGGCATCCACGCCCTGGGCTGGAGCCGAGCCCAGGCCGTCGAGTTCCTCCAGAAGTGGACGCCGATAGGACTGCTCACCGTCGAGCAGGAAGTCGACCGATACATCGGGATGCCTGGGCAGGCTCTGTCCTACAAGATGGGCCAGATCGAGATCATGCGTCTTCGCGATGAGTCCCGGAAGCGTCTCGGAGCCGCATTCGACATCAAGGGATTCCACGACACGATGCTCGTCAACGGCGCTATGCCCCTTCCCATGTTGACCACCGCCGTCGACGAGTGGGTGGGGTCTGTCGTCTGATCACGCCAGTTTGCCTCTGACCGCCCCCGGGTAGAGCGAGGTCGCAAGAGAAGGAGGCAACACATGGCCAAAGATCATGGTGCGTCCATCAAGGACGACGAGCAGTACGAGGCCCTTCGTCGCGAGGGCATGAGCAAGGAGAAGGCGGCGCGGATCGCCAACACCCCACGGGAGGACGCCGCCCGCCGTGGCGGGGAGGCCGAGCCGTACGAAGATTGGACCGTCGAGGAGTTGCGCGATCGGGCCGCAGAGATCGGCATCGATGGCCGTTCGGACATGGACAAATCCGAGCTGATCGACGCTCTCCGCAACCACTGAACCCAAACTCTTCAGGAGGGTGACGCTCCGGTCCAGCTCAGTCGTCGTGGCTGCTGAACTTGACCAGGGGGAGATAGAACCACGCCCATGATGCCGTGACCGCGACCACTACGGTTGCGGCGATCGCGAATGGCTCGGTGAAAACCAAGGACGATACGAGGTAGACGACCGCGGCGATGGCGATGAGGAATGCCACCGTGCCGGCGATAGCGAGTTTGGTGGCGTACATCACGTGGTTCCAGCTGGTCCGCTTGATGCCCGAGATGGGCCCACGGACCCGCTGGTGCACACTGGGTGCGATCAGCAGGATCGAGGCCAGGGCAGCGGTCGAGAAGGCTATGTAGAAGACGACCGTGTTCGGACCGCTGATATCACCGAACGACGACTGTAAGGGCAGTATCAGGAGGAAGGAGAAGAGGACCATCACACCGGGGATGGTGGTCCGCAGACCCTCCATCAATGCCCGGAACTGATCATCGATCTCCTCTGCGGAGTGCTGCTGGCCGTTGGCTGCGTTCCACTCCGAGCCCCCAGATTCCCGTTTGCTCATCCCGGGAAGTTACCCGCTGGCCAAAGATCGCAACGGATGTGGGTTTGACCACTGCCCCGGTCCGGGTAACTGCGGTCAACGCACTCGGTTGTGGAGAGGACAAGGAGGTCCACAATGGACGCGACCGCCGTCTCGGAAGAGATCAGAGAGATTCGCGCGCGCTTGGGCGACATCGACGAGGCCCGCGCGCAGCTGCCCGAAAACGCCTTCAACACGAGGGTCGACCTGCTCGACGAGGAACACCGGCTTCAGAGTCGCTTGGGAGAGCTTCGCGACCTGGCCGCCAAGGCCGGCGCCGGCTTCGCACAGGGAAAAGCGTCGGCGCAGACCGACCTCACCCGAAAAGCGTCGGCGCAGACCGACCTCACCCGGACCCCGACCCTCCCGAAGCATTGAGGGCGCTCACACAGGAACCGAGTGCCGGCGAGGTTGCCGGTGCCGGTACGACGACGCCACTTCGTAGGATGCGTCGAATGAGCGAACCGGCTGAGCTGATCATCGCCGCCCTCCCGGCCTCGGCTGCAGACGCCCGACGATTCCTGAGGGACAACGCCAAGCTCGACTCGATGCGTCATGCCGAGGCGGACCTCCTGGTCACGGAGCTGATCGGCAATGCCATCCAGCACTCGCCCGATGCCGACGAACTGACGATTGCCGTCGACTCGGATCGGGAGCGAGGCCTGATCGTCGCTGTCTCCCATGACCACCCTTCACCGGTGCACCCCGATGAGACCGGGGTCGGGTTCCTCCTCCTGGAGCGGTTGAGCCGCAGCTGGGGGATCGACCACGACGGGGCGCGTCTCACGGTTTGGTTTGCCATGCGCACACCAGGGACGACCTCAGTCGCTCCCGAGGTCGGAGACGACGAGCTGTTTGCCATGCTGGAGGAAGATCCGGCCGCCTACTCCGACGAGCTGGTCCGTCGCCACCGAGACCTGGCTGCCTCGATATCCCGCCGGTATCGAGGCAAAGGCATCGATGAGGACGACCTCCTCCAGGTAGCCAACATGGCGCTGCTGAAGGCGATCCAGAGATACGACCCGTCCCTCGGGTCGATCCGGCCCTATGCGGCTGCGACGATCTCCGGTGAGCTGAAGCGATTGTTGCGTGACCGGGGCTGGTCGGTGCGTGTGCCCCGATCGCTGCAGGAGCGCACTCTCGAGGTCGCGAAGGCCGCCGAGCTCCTCTCCCAGACCCTGAACCGCGATCCCGAGCCCGCCGAGATAGCGGAGAAGATCGATCTGACCGAGGAGGAGGTCGTGGAGGCTCTCGACGCCCGCAACGCCTATACGTCCAGCTCGATGGACAAACCGGCCGAGACGACCGGGATCTCGCTGCTCGATCGGCTTGAGGACGACGACGTCCGGCTGCTGATGGCCGACGATCGCATCATGGTCGAGGACGCCATGGCCAAGCTCCCCGAGCGTCAGCAGAAGATCTTGCAGCTTCGATTCAACGAGGACATGACCCAATCCGAGATCGCTGAGGAGATCGGCATCTCACAGATGCACGTGTCCCGACTCCTCAGCCGGGCGCTCAGCTCCCTGAAAAAGACGATTGGCAACGAACCTGAATCGACTTGACGTCGGTTTAGTGTGCTCTGGAAAGGGGTATCGCCTCGTCAGCGAGCAACCGGTAGAGATGAGAGAAATGGCACTCCACGTCGAGTCAAGTGCCCAGGCACCAGGAGTGTCACGCTCGCACCTCGCCACCTTGAAGCCGTCACTCGAGCCCCGTTACGAAGACGTGTTGTTGCTCGTGTCCGAATTGGTCAGTAACAGCGTTCGTCACACAGACTCCCAAGGCATCGACCTGACCGTGGTCTCCAACGACGGTCATATCCGAGTCGAGGTGAGCGACGACGGCCCAGGGTTTGCCCGGGACGCTCCCCGTGGCGACGGGATGGGTTTGAACATCGTCGAGAAGCTCGCCGATCGTTGGGGCCTGGCTCCCGGCGACCGTTTCACCGTCTGGGCCGAGCTCAACCGCGCCTGAGTCAGCCGTCACCCGACTCCAGATCGGAGACGTCGTCGACGGTCCGGATCGAATTGTTGACACCACTCAGGTCGACGAGACGCGAGATTGGGCCGGCGCTCACCGCGATGGCGAAAGATCGGCCGGCCTCCTCGAAACGCCGATTCGACATGACCAACGCCTTCAGGCCCGTGGAGTCCATGAACGTGGACGAGGTCAGGTCGACGACCAGGTTGGCGCCATTGTCGGAGAACACCGCGTCGATGGCGTTCTGCAGCTCGTCGACTGTCGCCAGATCGACCTCGCCCTCGACCTCGATCGAGACCCAGCCATTGCTGAGGTCACGGTTGCGGATCGTCAGGTTCTCCATTGCGGCGGATCGTATCAGGCGTCACCCCGCTCACAGATTCGAGCCGATCACCGGTCACGGCGATGTTCACTCACCGATCCTGGTGTGTGTCCAGGTGCCGAGGCGCCAGATGAACTCACCGTCATGGTCTTGGAGGATGCCGACGGCCTCACCGGCCTCGTCGGAGGTGGCATCGACCGAAATGACCAGATTCCCTTCGTCCAACTCCTCGTACAGTCGATCGATGACCCGGTATTGGTCCCCGAACGCATTGAGCAGTCGCTTCACGGTGGCCATGGCGCCGGTCTCACCCGCCGGGTCGAGATGCTCCTTGCCCTCCTGGCCGCGGAGGACTTCCACCTCGAATCCGGCCGCGGTGAGCTCGGACAGGGCGCCCTCGGCCTCGGACTCCTGGCTGAGGATGGCGACGACGGTGTTGTCGAAGTCGTGGATCTCTGACATGTTCTCCCTTGGTCGACCCCAAGCGGTTACCCCCCGCAGACCCGACACAAACGCCAGCGCTGAGATCAGAGCGTTCGTCGCACCACGACCACCGTCTGGTCGTCTTTGGGCTCGGGATCGGCGAAGCCGAGCACGAGATCAGCGGTCCGGGTCGCCACGCCGCCCTCGGAGAGGAGCAGATCCGCCAGCATCTCGGGCTCGGTCCGACCATTCACCGCCCGCTGAACATCTGCGATCCCGTCGCTGAATGCGACCAGGGTGTCACCCTGCTCCAGCACGAATCGATGCTCCTCGTAGAGGGGGGCATGTTCCAGATAGAGCAGTGGTCCCGTCGGGGCTTTCAGGGTGGCCTCCTGGGTCCCCACCACGATCGCCGGCGGGTGCCCCGCCGAGCACAATGTCACCGTGCCGGTGGAGGGCTCGATCTTCATCACAACCGCCGACGCCAGCACATCCTCGGGCACCGACCATCCCACGAGCCCCAAGGCATCGGTCGGTGACCTACCCGAGACCATCGATTGCAGGATCAGATCCCGCATCCTGATGGCCGAGAGCGCCGGATCGGCCCCATGGCCGGTCAGGTCGACGAGAACCGCTCCGAGTGAGCCGTCGGGAAGCTTGTGGACCGCGCTGGCGTCACCGGCGACAGACCCCCTGCCCGGGCGAAACCGGGTGGCGACGTCCCAGCCGTCGATTCCCTCGACGTCGACGAGATGAAACAGTTCGGCCATCCCGCTCACGACCGGCGCCTCCTGCTCCAGACCGGTCGTGGCCCGTCTCGCCCTGGCGGCCTGATTGGCGGCCTCGAGCGCCGTCTCGTCCAGCGCCTTCACGAAGAACGACAACAAGATGAGCAGGAAGAGCCCGAAACCGACCGAGACGAAGGCCAGGACATCGACCCGATCGGTGGGTGGCACGAGCTCGGTGATGAGGAGGATCAACCCCGGTGTGAGGAGGACCACCGGCCCGAACCAACGGAGCAGCCTGCCGCCGGCGCCGGGGCTCGAGGCCGTCGACAGCAGACCACTGGCCGGTCGCATGAGGAGCGTTCCCACTGCGATCAGCACCGAGAGAACCGATGCCTGGAACGAGATCGGCGGTTGAAGAAAGAGCCGCCCCACGGAAGGATCGCCATACACATAGCCCAAGAAGATCGCGGCAGTCAGGGAGAAGACCAGCAGGGCACCGACCTGGCCGGCGATGACCCGCCACTCGATTCGACTGATCGAGAAGGGGACTGCGGCGCCCAGGAGAATCAGGATCATGCCGACTGAGAATGACGGGATGGCCAGCCCCTCACCCCAGATGTCGGTCGTGTTCGTGAAAAACACGGAGAGGATGAACCCGCCGAAGACTGCAGCGGCGAGTGACATCACCGTCCCCACCCGTTTCCACACGACGTTGGCACCCACAGACCCGTAGGTCGCGCCTGCGATCAGCGCTCCGAATGCGAGAACCGTGAGGGAGAGCCCCGAGGCGACCGGCACGTCTCGGACCATCCCCGGACCGGGGGGGATACCTCGCAATGGCTCGAAAAAGGTGCCGGCCAGGACTATCAAGGCGAACAGCGCGGCGATCCAACGAAACACGCGCCCGGTAGCGACCAGTCGTGACTCGACCTTGGCATCGACTGTCGTTTTCGGGCCGGGGGCGGCCACCTGATCGGCCATCGCGGCGACGCTACCAACCCGACCCGAATTTGCTGAGATCCGATACCTGGTTTCGGAGCCGGGCGTACGCGGGTAAATCGCCCCGACGAAAGGAAAACGAATGCCCGTCCATCGCAGCAAGGACAGTGACGGTCCCTACTACCAATGGGGCGACTCAGGGAAGAAGTACCACTACGAAGCGGGGAACAAGAGCTCACGTGAAGAGGCCAAGCAGAAAGCGCAACGCCAGGGCAAAGCCGCTCGAGCCTCGGGGTACGACGGATAGAGGTTTGGAGCTGATTGCAGAGTGGTAATGAGCGTACCCC
>JBAPYG010000079.1:0-1635 GCA_049284615.1 Acidimicrobiia bacterium | reverse complement strand
GTCGCTGCGGTCGCTGTGGCGATTGCGGCTTGGCTGTATTACACGCGAGTCCTTTGCCCGCCCGGTGCTGGCTGCGCCTGATCGCACACCGGTCATCCTCATCTCGAGCGACAACGCCCCTCGTACCAAACAACACATATCGACCGGATAGCGAGCGGGTGTGATTTCGTCGATTTCGTGATTAGGGCCGCGCGTTATGCGGCCCTTCTGGGGTAGTGATGGTGGCGATTCGGACCAGCTGGATCTGGTCTGGGTCGACTCTGTTGCCGGTCATCCACACCGTGATACTGCAGCTCAACAAAGCCAAGCTAGGAGATCGCGTTCTGGAGGATCGCGTCGTGTACGTGTGCCAGGGTCGGGACCCGGCACGAGTCAGGGTCCAACGTGTCCCTGCATCTGTGTTACCTCCTCTATCCGGGCACCCAGGACTGCTTTGACACATTCATGGAGATGAGTGGGGATACGGCAAGACTGCCGAAGAGTTGGCCGAGGTCGATCACTTCTCCAGTTGGGTGTTCGTGGGCAACGAGTGGCGCGTGGAGGTCGTCGACGTGATCGAGACGATCCGGGTGCTCGGCCCGCTACAAGCGGCCGGCTGAGCTCTTCCGATCAGCTGACAGGCTGCACCACCCCGCGCGCTGCCCAGGCCCGTGCTGTCACCGTGAACGGGGCCGTCGGCAACATTTCGAGGGCACGTTCACGCAACTCCGATGCTCGTCGCGGTTCGAGGCCGGCGGTGTAGGCGCCTGCAGGGCCCACGCCGAGAGTGAACGGCTCCCACCACTCCTCAAAGCTCGAATGGTCGACGCCAACTTCGAGAACCGACTGCTCGACTTGGCGCAACCCGGCCTCTTGGAACAACTGCGCTAGATGGCCCTCGCGAGTGCCGGCACGCCACGACTCATCATCGACATCAGGATCAAGCGAGCGCGCCGCGTCCCAGAAAACCTTGAGTGGCCCTTGACCGCCGGCATGGTCCCAAACACACGCCGCCACCACACCATCCTTGCGTGTCACCCGGCCCATCTCGCCAAGGCCCCGAACCGGGTCTGTCATGAAGTGGACTACGAGTTGAGCCAGGGTGGCGTCGAAGGTCTGATCGGCGAATGGGAGCTCTTCGGCCGCAGCGCGTCTCACATCGACTTCGGGGTACCGCTCATGTGCCGCGGCTACAAAGGATTCTGAAGGATCGACTGCTGCTACGGCGGATGGTCCGAGACGCCCGACCAGTTCGCCTGTCAGTGCGCCGGGGCCGCATCCGACATCGAGGGCTTCCTGACCGGCATCGACCCCTGCCAGATCGGCGAGCTGGGGTGCCAGATGCATCGAATAGCGGCCCATGAATCTGTCGTACGCATCTGCCCCAACGATGAAGCTCACCGGCGGAAGCGTACCCGGTGTTGGCGTGCGTTAGGGCTGGATTCTTGGAGGTGCAGCGGCTGGGGATGGCTCCAGCGGGCGGCGAGTCGGTGGACGTGGCCGCGATGTAGAGGCTGGGCCGTGATTGGGGTATGGATCTTGTAGAAGAAGTACTTGGCGACCTCGACGCAGACGAGGTAGCTGACGACGAAGGCGGCGAGTACGGCGAAGAAGGCTGTCACGCCACTCCAGCGCCCGAGCGACAAAGCTTGACTC
>JBAPYG010000078.1:0-1925 GCA_049284615.1 Acidimicrobiia bacterium | reverse complement strand
GGTCCACGGCCCACGCCCTGGGGATGGATCCGCTGCAGGCCGAGATCCGTCAAATCGTCTTCTTCGACACACCCGATCTAGATCTCAACCGCGCCGGACTCGTGGTCAGGGCGAGACGGCTACCTGGAGGTCGCGGTGACACGGTGGTCAAGTTGCGCCCCGTGGTGCCCGACCACATCTCGGCCGACCTCCGGTCTTCGGGGAGCGTGGGCATCGAAGTAGATGCCATGCCGGGTGGTTTCGTCTGCTCGGCCTCCATGAAAGGAAAGACCACGGCATCGGCGGTGCTGCGCGTGGTCCAAGGGCTCAAACGGCCAGGCTCGATCTTCAGCAAGGAGCAGAAGCGCTTCTTCGCCGAGTACGCGCCGGAGGGTCTCAAGATCGGCCAGCTCGACGTCCTGGGCCCGATCCTCACCCTGAAGCTCAGATTCTCCCCACCCGAGCTCGGCCGGAAGATGGTCGCCGAGCTGTGGCTATACCCGGATGGTTCGCGAATCCTGGAGCTATCCACCAAGGCCGTCACCGGCGAGGCGTTCGACGTCGGCGCCCAGACCAGGGCGTATCTGGCGAGTCGTGGCGTCGACCTCGACGCCGACCAGCAGACCAAGACCAAGGGGGCGCTCGAGTTCTTCTCGGCGGCGCTGAGGCGAGACTCGGCCCGAGCCTGACCTTTCACGGGGATTAGCTTCGTCGAATGCCCTCCCGGGAGACGGTCACGATCTCCGGTGCCGCAGGTGCCTGGGGAGACTCCGCGCTCTCGACTCCCCAACTGCTCGCCGACGGTCGCAGCGACTACATCGTCTATGAGGGCCTGGCAGAGATCACGATGGCCATCCTGGGCAGGGCCAGGGCCAAAGACCCTGCCCAGGGGTATGCCCGTGACCTGATCGAAACGATCGCAGCCCATCTCGCCGACTACAGCGCACTCGGGATCAAGGTGATCACCAACGCCGGTGGCGTCAACCCACGGGCGGCGGCCGCCGTCATCGAGGCTGCCGACTCAACGGTGAGAGTCGCCATCGTCACGGGTGACGATCTCATGGGTGGTGACCTCTTGGGCTCAGTGGGATTGAGTGGGTCGCCGATGTCGGCCAATGTCTACCTCGGCTCCCAACCGATCGCGGCCGCCCTCCAAGCGGGAGCCGAAGTGGTGATCACCGGGCGTGTCGTCGACTCCGCCCTCACGTTGGGCCCTTTGATCCACGAGTTCGGGTGGGGCCTGTCTGATCTCGACCTGCTGTCGGCCGGTTCGCTCGCCGGCCATCTCCTCGAGTGCGGGCCTCAGGCGAGCGGGGGTCTGCTCACCGACTGGGACGACACCTCGAGCTGGGCCAATCCTGGATATCCCATCGCCGAGGTCTCGGCGGACGGGGCCTTCATCGTCACCACTCCAGAATCATCAGATGGGCTGGTCGATGCCCGCACCGTGACCGAGCAACTCCTATACGAGATCGGTGACCCGGCGCGGTACCTGCTGCCCGATGTCACCTGCGACTGGCGTCAGGCGAGCGTCGTCGAGGTCGGGCACAATCGGGTGGCCGTGACCGGGGCCCGCGGTTGGGCGCCCCCCCAGCGACTGAAAGGCTGCGCCCAAATCCCCGACGGTTGGCGCGCCCAGTTCCTCCTGTTCGTCGGGGGTAGAGAGGCAGTGGCCAAGGCGAGACGGGTCGGGGAGGATCTCGTGGCCCGAGGGCGGGAGATGCTGCAACGCGCCGGTCTCGACGACTTCAGGGCCGTGGACATCGAGACCCTGGGTGCGGAGACGACGTACGGCGCACAATCCAGGTCGTCGGCCACCCGGGAGGTCGTGCTCAAGATCGGGGTACATCACGACAGCCGCGACGCAGTGTCGGCATTCCTGAGGGAGGTTCCTTCCATCGCCCTCGCCGGCCCGCCCGGCGTGTCGGGTGGGGGCGCCGGGCTTC
>JBAPYG010000077.1:0-8606 GCA_049284615.1 Acidimicrobiia bacterium | reverse complement strand
ACCTTCGACCGTTCACCGAACAGTCGAAGTCTCACATGTCGATCTATCGCAAGCCCGGCTAAACGGCTTCTTCGGCAACCTCGTCGTCGGCCGAAGCGCCATCCTCGGCGTTCTGGGCGGCGATCTGGGCGCGAACCTCGTCCATGTCGATGGCCTTCACCTGGCCGATGAGGTCGCTGAGCATGTTGCCCGGAAGAGCGCCGGGCTGTGAGTAGAGCACGATCTGGTCGCGAAACACCATCAAGGTCGGTATCGATCGGATACCGAAAGCCTGGGCCAGCTCCTGCTGGTCCTCGGTGTCCACCTTGGCGAACACGATGTCCTCGTGCTCATTGGACGCAGACTCGTATGTGGGGGCGAACGAGCGGCAAGGACCGCACCATTCCGCCCAGAAGTCGATGAGGACGGTGTCGTTGTCACGAATCGTCTGATCGAACGTCTCTTTGGTCAGGGCAACTGTGGCCACGATTTGAACCTTTCAGATTTTGGTTGGTCTCCAATTCAAACACCATGAGGTCGTCCTCGTATTCCACACCGGCGCTGCGCACCGCCGGCGTGGTCATCTAGAGTGTCGGACAAGCGATGAGTGGTCTCAAGAAGCCCGACGAGTCACAGCCCGTATGGCGGCAGTGTCTCGAGTGCGGCAACCGCTACCAGTCGGCCAACCATGGCTATCTGGTGAATTGGTGCTCGATGTCGTGCGAGCACGCCGCCCTGCGTCGTCAGCGTGACGCGATCCAGGGATCATGGATGAGAGCCACCTGGTTCGTCAGGTGATCACCACGAGCCAACCGGGCCGAACCAGAGGATCACGACACTGAGCACGACGGCGACCACGGCGCCGACGACCATCGCAGTTCCCGCACCACGCACCGATTGGGTGTCGCGCTCGCTGTACGCCTCGAGCACACCGATGGCCAGGATGCTGTAGACCATCCACACCAGGAACATCCAGAAATAGTGCATGGATCCCGAGCGATCGTAACCTCATCACCCGTCGGGGGACACCGAATTCGTCGGCAGGCCACCGATCGCTGATACGCCCATAATCCACGTTATGTCAAGTTGGACTTTCGGAAACGAGATTATGTCAAGTTGGACCGGAGAGTACGGAAACGAGATCATGTCAAGTACGTGAAACGAGACCGGGCGTGGGCTGAGCCCACGCCCCGTCAGATTTCGTCGCGTGCTGTCAGACGAGAAGGATGACGCCGGTCACGGCTGCCGCCAGCCCCGCGATCAGGATGAGGGCCTCGAAGCCGACTACCCACGGGTTGGCGTCGCTCCGCACTCGGAGCTCCTCCCATCCCATGGACACTGAAGCCAGCAGACCCCCGCCGATCATCAGCCAGGGCGCCCACAAGTCCGAGATGTCGGCGACATTCGTCGTCCATCCGAAGATGCTGACTGTCGCGTCGCTCGGGCCGTATGCCAACCAGGTGCCAACAGCAGCGGCCACGACGCCGATCACAGCGGCAATCGCCGTGATCCAATGTCTAGCCGTGTCTGACAGTCGCGCAGTGGTCTCATGCGGTACTGCCTGTGCCATCAGAACCTCCTTTCACCCCCGATCTTCTCTCCGACCGGATGTCACGGATAGAGGAATAGGTCCCTACCACGGTACGTGGTGACAGGCGACGTCACGTCGTCATTCCGGCCGATCACCCGCGGATCGCTGGGACAGCCTCAGACGAACTTCGGAGCCACCTCTTCGGCGAACAGACGCCAGCTGCGCCGCGCCGCCTCGATGCCCGCCCACTCCCGGGCCATGAAGATCATGCCACCCACTCCCCCGGAGTCACGTTCGATGGCGGCGATCTTCTCGGTGACATCCGCCGGTGAGCCGATGAGCTGTTGGTCCACATATCTGCGGTACCACGCGTCGCGGTCGTCCGGCGGTGGGCGGCCGTTGACTCCGACCTGGAACTCGAAGAACTCCCTCGTGGCCCCATCCTCGAAGCCCCGGAGCGCATCCTCGCCGTTCTCGGCGACATGGAGCACATAGCTGAGCCAGACCTGGTCGCGCGACCACGTGGCCCCACTCTCGGAGGCTCCCTTCTCGAGGCTCTCCAAGACGCCGGGCACCTGACCGGGAGTGCCCCCGAGGAGGACCCTCCCTCCGACCCGACCCATGAACTCGACGTTCCTCGGGTTGGCCGACGCCACCGCCAGCGGCATGTGCGGCTCGGTGTACGGGCGCAGCTGGAGGACACCATCCTCGATGTCGAACCAGTCGGTGCTGACCGTCACCGGTTCGTCGGATCGGAGCAGTTGCATCATCACGTCGATGCTCTCCTGCATGCGTCGGCCCGCGGTCTCCGGGGTGAGACCGAAGACACGCAGGTCGGAGGGAATCCCACCACCGACACCCATCCCGAAGCTGACCCGGCCGCGGGTCAGGTGGTCGAGGAGGATCATCCGATCCAGGGCCACCAGAGGATGATGAAGCCCCAGTTGGACGACCCCCGTCCCAAAGCGGATCCTCTTCGTGCGCTCCGCGGCGGCGGCGATCACGACCTCCGGCGACGAGATGTTCTCCCACCCCGTGCTGTGGTGCTCGCCGACCCAGGCCTCGTCGAACCCCAACTCGTCGAGCTGGGTGATCAAGTCGAGGTCTCTCTCCAGGGCGTCGGTTGGGTCTTCACTCGGATGATGTAGCGGTTGAAGGAACAGGCCGAATCTCACGGATCGGACGGTACAGCACATATCGACCGTCATCAATGTATGACATCGGTCCTCCTGTTGACTCCTGCCCCACGGCCACGCAGCGCGAACAGGTCCTCGACCTTGCACCCGAAGAAGTCGGCGAGTTGCAGGGCGAGCGTCGTCGAAGGGACGAAAACCCCGTTCTCGACGGTGTTCACGGTCTTACGGGACACGCCGACGGCTTCGGTCAGCGATCCCGGCGTTGACCCCTCGAACGTGCTGCCCTACAGTCTTCTCCAGATGAACACAGACCTGCGCTCGCTCCTCCTCCTCATGTAGGGCGAACGCGCACATATCCGTGTTCGCCCGCCCCCGACATCCCGGGGGCTTTTTGTTTGCCCGAACCACCACCACCACGAACAGGAACCGACACATGCCACGACCAAACGCCACACCCAGGAAGATGCAATTCGACAAGTACCGGCCCTTCGTCCCCATCGTGCTCGAAGACCGAACCTGGCCGAACGTGACCATCGAAAAGGCCCCCCGGTGGTGCTCCGTCGACCTCCGCGATGGCAACCAGGCACTCATCGACCCGATGGACCCGCCCCGCAAGCTCCGCATGTTCCAGGAACTGATCGCCATGGGATTCAAGGAGATAGAGGTCGGATTCCCCGCTGCCAGCCAACCCGATTTCGACTTCATGCGTCAGCTCGTCGACGACGATCTCATCCCCGACGACGTAACGGTTCAGGTGCTCGTCCAGTGTCGCGACGAGCTCATCGAACGTACGTTCGACGCCATCTCCGGGGCACCACAGGCAATCGTGCATTTCTACAACTCGACCAACCCCCTCCAGCGTGAAGTCGTGTTCGGCATGGGCAAAGACGGGATCAGGGATATCCCGGTCAACGCGGCCAAGCTGTGTCGCAAGCTCGAGGAGACCATGGGTGACACCAGAGTCCGATACGAGTACTCACCCGAGAGCTTCACCCTCACCGAGCCCGACTTCGCCGTCGAGGTGTGCGAGGCGGTGATGGACGAGATGGACCCGTCACCAGACGACCCCATCATCGTCAACCTGCCCGCCACGGTGGAGTCCTACTCCCCCAATGTCTATGGCGATGTGATCGAGTGGTTTGGCAGGTCGGTGACGCGCCGGGACTCGATGGTGCTCAGCCTGCACCCCCACAACGACCGCGGGTGCGCCGTCGCCGCCGCCGAGTTCGGGGTGATGGCCGGGGCGGACCGGGTCGAGGGCACGCTGTTCGGCAATGGGGAGCGAACCGGCAATGTCGACATCGTGACGCTGGCGATGAACCTGTTCGCCAATGGCGTCGACCCCGAGCTCGACATCAGCGACATCGACTCCCTGCGGCGTACCGCCGAATACTGCAATCGTCTCCCGGTCCATCCGCGTCATCCCTATGTCGGCGACCTGGTGTACACCGCGTTCTCCGGCTCGCACCAGGACGCCATCAAGAAGGGCTTCGAGGCCCTGGACACCGATTACGAGCATTGGGCCGTTCCGTACCTGCCCATCGACCCCAAGCACGTGGGGCGCAGCTACGAAGCGGTGATACGGGTGAACTCCCAATCGGGCAAGGGTGGTGTCGCCTACGTGATGAAGGAGGAGCATGGATTCGACCTGCCCCGGCGACTGCAGATCGAGTTCTCGAAGACGATCCAGCACATCACGGAGGACAGCGGGACCGAGATAACCCCGACCTCGATGTGGGAATCGTTCCAGGGGGTCTACTTCCCCGAGAAGGCTGCCCTTCGTCTCCGCAGCCAGGAGCTACACACCCTGGCCAGCGAAGGCTCGGGGCGCACCACCATCACGGCCCAACTCGATGTCGAAGACGGGAATGTGAGTGTGACCGGTGAGGGCGATGGCCCGGTGGAGGCCTTCGTGTCCGCCCTGCGGCGACACTGGGACACGCCATTCGACGTCGTCGACTACTCCGAGCATGCGATCGGCAGTGGGTCGGATGCCCGGGCGGTGGCCTATGTGGAGACCTCTGGCGCCGATGGCAGTCTGCGCTGGGGAATCGGCGTCGATTCCAACATCACGACGGCATCTCTCCTCGCGGTCCTGGCCGCATTCGAGCGACACCTGCGCTGACCCGAGAGTCGACCGCGGTCACAGAGTGGCTCCGTGACGCCCCTGACCGGTGACGAACGCCTCCGCGCCTGCGAACGTCTCACCTGAGCCGATGGTGGCCAGACCCAACCTGGTCTCGGCCAACAGGGCGTCGGGCTCGTCGTGCGACCACTGGCTGAGCGTCGACGCTCGATCGTTCCGCAGACACGTTTGCGGGGCTTGTGTGATCTCTGCAGCCAGTCGGATCGCCTCCTCGAGGGTGGCGCCATCGGGGACGACCCGATTGGCCAAGCCCATCTCCGCCGCCTCTGCCGCCCCAACTCCCCTGCCCGTGAGGATCATGTCGAGAGCCCGGCTCTCCCCGATCAGCCGGGGAAGCCGGATGGTCCCGCCATCCACGAGAGGTACCCCCAACCGTCGACAGAAGACGCCCATGATCGCCCCGGAGGCGACTACCCGAAGGTCACACCAGATCGCCAACTCCAGCCCCCCGGCCACCGCATACCCTTCGATGGCGGCGATCACAGGCTTGGTGAGCCGTCGCCGGGTGGGGCCCATCGGGCCTCGTCCCTCCAGCGTCACCCGATCGGCGACGTCCTCGGCAAGGGCCTTGAGATCGGCGCCGGAGCAGAAGGTGCCTCCTGCGCCGGTGAGCACTGCGACATCGACCGTTGCATCGTCCTCGAACTCGGCGAAACGGTCGTCGAGGGCGATGGCAGTCGCTAGGTCGACTGCGTTTCGCACCTCGGGCCTATTTATTGTGATCACCCGGACCCGTCCCCGGGTCTCCACAAGCACCGTGTCAGTCATGAGGCCCAGGCTACGTGTCGCCGCTAACTTCCCCGGATGCCGAACCGGCGAATAGCCATCGACGACCCGACCCGGGAGGATGTCCGGGCCTTACTGGCGACTCACCTCTCTTTCACCCGTGCCACCAGCCCACCCGAAGACGTCCACGCTCTCGATGTCGACGGGCTGACCTCACCCGATGTTTCGTTCTACAGCCTGCGTGAAGACGACGTCCTGCTCGGGGTGGGCGCTCTGAGGGAGCTCGACTCCCGTCACGGGGAGATCAAGTCGATGCACACCACAGCCACGGCGCGGGGGTTGGGTGTGGGGAGATCGCTCCTCTCCCATCTCCTACATACGGCCCGTGCCAGGGGATACTCCCGGGTGAGTCTCGAGACCGGGACGATGGAGGAGTTCGCCCCGGCTCGTCGTCTCTACCTGGCGGCCGGGTTCGAGGTGTGCCCACCCTTCAACGACTACCCGGAGAGCCCCAACAGCGTTTGCATGACTCTCTCGTTGCAAGGGAAGACCCAAGCCCGGGCTTGACTTCAACCAGGGTCGAGGTTCTAGCCTCCCCTCAAGCGCAGCTCGCGTTTCTCGCTTGCGCGCTCGCGTCCCATACCCTCTGAGGACCGATGGCCACCGAGCAGATCACAACCGACGATGTCGCGCTCATGGGCAGCGGCCGGAAGCTCATAGCCCGCTCGCTTCGCCGCGCCCCAAAGGAGTTCACTTTCGGTGGCATTGGGACCACCCTGTATGCGGGGATGACCATCCTCTCGTCCTACGTCGTCGGCTGGATAACCGACGATGTGTTGATACCCGCAGTCCAGGCCGGTGAGGTCGCCACCTCGGCGCTCGCCGCCGCTGCCGCCGCCGTCGTAGGTGTTGCCGCGTTGCGCGGCCTCGGCATCACCATGCGTCGCGTCGGCGCCTATTACGCCCAACATCGGATCCAATACAAGGACCGAATCGCCGTGACCGACCGATATCTCGAGTTGCCCGTGGAGTGGCATCGGCGTCATCCCACCGGCCAACTCCTGGCCAACGCTAACGAGGACGTCGAAGCGGCATCCTTCATCGCCGCTCCGTTGCCCATGGCATTTGGAGTGGTGCTGATGCTCATCGGCACAGCCGTCATCCTCGTGATCACCGACCCATTCCTCGCCCTGATCGGCTTCCTGGTCGGTCCCGTGCTGATGATCGTCAACTACACGTTCCAGCGACGGATGAGGGCGGTCGCCGCCCAGGCACAGAGTCTCCGAGCCGAAGTCGCGGACATCGCTCACGAGTCGTTCGACGCGGCTCTCGTGGTGAAGACCCTGGGACGTGAGAACGACGAGGTCGGCAGGTTCGGGGACCGCTCCGACGAGCTGCGCGATCGCATGGTTGAGGTGGGCCGGCTTCGCGCGGTGTTCGACCCGGTCATCGAGGCTCTGCCCAACATCGGCATCCTCGCCGTCCTGGTGGTCGGGGCCTGGCGGGTCGATCAGGGACTCCTCACCCCTGGCGCCCTGGTGACCTTCGCCTACCTCTTCCGTCTGGTCGCATTGCCCATGCGTGTCTTTGGTTGGCTCCTCGGTGAGCTTCCTCGAGCGGTGGTCGGCCTGCACCGAGTCGAAGCGGTGCTCAACGAGAAGGAGAGTGTCGCCTACGGCGCAACCGAGCCCACAGCGCAGGGAGGCGCTGGGGCCACCGTCGATGCCATCGCCTACACCTATCCGGAGTCGGAGTACGAGGACCTGGGGGCGGTGACCTCGACCGCAGCCTCCAATGGCGAGGACGGTCGGGGCATCGAGTCGGTCACCCTCGACGTGACCCCGGGTCGCACCATCGCGCTGGTGGGACCGACAGGGGCCGGCAAATCCACGGTGGCACACCTCCTGGTGCGTCTGTTCGACCCGGACACCGGGGAGATCGCCCTCGACGGGCACACTCTGGTGGATCTCGATCGCGACGCCCTGGCCAGGTCGGTCTCGATCGTCTTTCAGGAGACCTTCCTGTTCAACGACACGATCTACAACAACATCACCCTCGACGAGCGGTTTCCCGAGCAAGACGTGTACTCGGCGGCCCGTCTGGCCCAGGCCGACGCCTTCATCAGGGGCCTCGAGCGTGGCTACGCGACGGTGGTCGGCGAACGGGGGGCATCGTTGTCGGGTGGCCAGCGACAACGCATCGCAATCGCTCGTGCCCTGATTCGCAAGCCACGGCTCCTGGTGCTCGACGACGCCACCTCGGCGGTCGATCCTTCCGTCGAGAGCTCGATCCTGGAGGGCCTCCGCCGGCTAGACACGACAGTTGTGATCGTTGCCTACCGTCGTTCTTCGATCGTCCTGGCCGACGAAGTCATCTATGTGGCCGACGGTCGTGTCATCGACCGCGGCTCGCACGCCAAGCTCTACGAATCGCTACCCGAGTATCGGGCCCTCATCGACGCCTACGAGAAGGAGCCGGCGTGACCACGGTCACCGCTCCGGTCTCCAACAGGACCCGCCGCGGTGCGGTCAACACCATTCGCGACGGGCTGGCCCTCTCGCCTGAGCTGCGCCGGGGCCTGGCCGGGACCATCGCCATCGCCGTCGTGGCCACGGCAGGCCGGGTGGTCGTTCCTATCGCCATCCAACAGATACTCGATGGCGGGTTCAGCGAGGGCGGCGTCGACATGACGTTCGTCATCAGGATGACCTTGCTGGCGCTCGTCGCCGTTCTGGTGACCGGAGGGGCGACCGGTTGGATGCATCTTCGTCTCGCCAAAGTCTCCGAAACCGCCCTCTCCGGGCTCCGAATCAGGGCGTTCCGGCACATCCACGATCTCTCGATGCTGCATCAGGCGTCCGAGCAGCGCGGGGTTCTCGTCACCCGCGTCACCTCGGATGTCGACCAGATCAGCAGATTCATGCAATGGGCCGGACTACAGCTGCTGGTCAACGGTCTGCAGGCGCTCCTCGCTCTGGTCGTGATGCTGGTGATGTCCGTGCAATTGGGCCTGGTCGTCGTGGCGTCGCTCCCGATGCTCTACTACATGATCAAGTTCTTCCAGGGCCGGCTCGAGATCGCCTACATG
>JBAPYG010000076.1:0-27408 GCA_049284615.1 Acidimicrobiia bacterium | reverse complement strand
GCCACGACCAATCGACAGGATGCGGTCAACCAGCTCTCCGATCAGTGCGATCTGGTCCTCGTCGTCGGCTCCCACAACTCCTCGAACACCCAGGCGCTGGTGCGTGTCTCCCACGAGAACGACGTGGCCGCACATCGCATCGACTCCGCCGACGACATCCAGGAGGCGTGGCTCGAAGACGTGAAGACGGTCGGAGTCACGGCAGGAGCCTCAGCGCCGGATCATCTGGTCCAAGAAGTCATCGACAGACTCGACCCCTCCCAGGGCTTCGAGCTCTGGTCGGCCACCGAGGAGGCCGAGTACTTTCCCCTCCCACCACAGCTGCGCGCCTTCGTGACGACACTGCAGACCCTCGTCGAGGCCGGCGTCACCGCCTCCAAGCCCGGGGGAGCGTCGTGGCTGGACCGGGACCGCGAGTGGACGGCCACCGAGGCCCTCGACCTGATCAGCGCCTGACCACAGGTGAGCACGCTCCCTGTAGTCGCAGTCGTCGGCCGCCCCAACGTCGGAAAGTCGACCCTCGTCAACCGGATCATCGGGTCGCGATCGGCCGTGGTAGAGGAGATGTCGGGCGTCACCCGCGACCGCCGGCAATTCGATGCCGATTGGGCCGGCAGGGAGTTCATCCTCGTCGACACGGGCGGATGGGAGATCAAACCCGAGGGTGATCTCAACATGTCGATACGCCAACAGGCCGAGGGTGCGGTCTCGGGGGCCGACGTCGTGGTGCTCGTCGTGGACGGCACTTCGGAGCTGACCGACGACGACACCGGTGTGATCGGGATACTGCGGGCCGCCGAGATCCCGGTGATCGTGGCCGTGAACAAGATCGACGACGGGGGGCTGGAGCGAGAGGTCGACCGCTTCTGGAGACTCGGGCTGGGCGAGCCGGCCCCGGTCAGCGCATATCACGGCAAAGGCGTGGGTGACCTCCTCGACCGGGTTCTCGACGTCATGCCCGAAGCCCTCGGGGCCGAGGAGAAAGCCGACATCACCAGGGTGGCCATCGTCGGCCGGCCCAACTCGGGCAAGTCGACATTGCTCAACCGACTGGCGGGCGAGCAGCGGGTCATCGTCTCCGAGCTCCCGGGCACGACGAGAGATCCCATCGACGTCGATGTCACAATCGACGACATGCCGTACCGGCTGGTCGATACGGCAGGGATTCGCCGTAAGCCACAGATCTCCGAGGACGCCGATTTCTACGCGGTGATCAGGGCCAGAGAGGCCCTGCAGCGATCGGATGTCGCCATATTGATGGTGGACGCCACCGAAGGAGTCACTCATCAGGATCAACGCATCGCATCCGAGATCATCGAGGCCGGGGTCGGGATCGTCGTGGTGCTCAACAAGTGGGACGCCCTCGACGAGGAGCAGCGAGAGATCACCGAGCGTTCCCTACCCGACCGGTTCTCCTTCATCGGGTGGGCCCCGGTGCTTCGCATGTCTGCGTTGACCGGTGCTCGCGTCCGACGTCTCGGCGGCGCGCTGGAGGCGGTGATCGAGACGAGGTCCAACCGCGTGCCCACCGGGCGGCTCAATCGCGACATCAGGGAATGGTCTGCCGCCCACCCGCCACCAGTGCGCAAGGGACGCCGGCCCAAGCTGCACTATGTCGTGCAGGCCGGCACCGCCCCTCCCACGTTCGTGGTGTTCGTGTCGGGTGGCGAGCTCGGTGACGACTATCTGAGGTTCTTGGAGGGTCGGCTGCGACAGGGGTACGACTTCACCGGCAACCCGATTCACTTCGTCACGAGAAACCGCGCCGACAGATGACCGACCAGGACGACCAGGGCGACGTCAAGACGCCGTTCACCTTCAAGCTCATGGTCGTCCTCGTGGTGCTCTATCTTGGCTGGCGTCTCGTCCAGGGTCTGGTGTGGGTATGGGGTCAGCTCTTCTGAAGCGACGATGGTCGGTAGCCATCGTCTTCACGATTCTCAGCACGGTGGCCGTGGTGGCGACCGTGTCGAGTTGGTGGACGCATCGCGTTCTGTTCGACACCGACACCTGGATGGAGACCGTAGGCCCCATCGGCACCAGCGAGGTGGTCACCGATGCCCTGTCGGCCCGATTCTCCGATGAGCTGATCGACTGGATCGACGCCGAGCACCGCCTCGGCTCGCTCCTCCCGCCCATCCTCGGCCCGCTCGCCGACTATGGGGCTGGATTCATCAATAGCGTCGTCATCGAGGAGACCGGGCGCTTCTTCCAGTCGGAGTTCTACGCCAACGCCTGGTTCCGGGTGAACAGAGCTGCCCATGCGGCCGCTGTTGCCGTCATAAGGGACGAGGTCACAAGTGTGTCCACCGAGGGTGGTGTGGTGACCGTCGACCTCATCCCGGTCCTGACACCCATCGTCGACCGGGTCTTTGCGCGGGTGACAGAGCTCGGCGAAGCCATTCCCCAGGTCCTGCTCAACCAGATCGACATCGACGAGACGATCGGGGCGATCATCGAGACCTACGAGCGGGAGGGTCTGCCGGAGAGTCTCGGCGCGATCGAGGTCTACTCCTCTGAGCAGCTGGCAGCGGTGCAGTCGACCACGGCCGTGCTCGATCGGTTGGTGTGGGTTCTGCCGTTTCTCACTGTCCTGTTCGCCGCCGCTGCGATCTACTTCGCCCCGCTGCGGTTTCGAGTGGGATGGGTCCTGCTCACGGCGTCGGCTCTTGGTTGGCTCCTGGCCTGGCTCGCCGTCACCCTGATCGTGGGCTCGGTGGTGAGCTCGATCGAGACCGACGCTGCCGCCACCGTCGCCGAGGAGGTGTTCGCCGGGATCACATCGGGGCTGACCAGCCTCCTGATGACGCTGGCGGTCTTGGCCGGCCTGGCCGGGATCGGTGTCCTGATCTGGGGCTTCAGAAGCGGCAGAGAGGACCTGGCCGACGACCCGACCTCGTGAGTGCCGTCAGGCGACGTCAGCGGTGGTAGGGCGGCGGAACTTGGTGTGACCGGGCTCGAGGGGTATCGAGAGCTGACTGGCCACCGAGCGGTCGGACTTGACATGGCGTCCTCTCACCGGCTCCTGGCTCTGAGTGGCGTCGATCATCATCTGGTGGGCGAACTCCCCGGCTACCTCACGTGGCAATCGGCCATCCATGCTGTGCTCCAGGGCAAACAGGACGGCAGCCACTGCGTTCACGGTCTCGGGAGAGACCAGTGACGCACGTTGGTACATCTCAGCGCCAAGGGCACGTGCCTCTGTGGTGACCTGGATCTCCCCGGACTCCACCCCAAACGAATTCACAAAGGTTCTCCCTGATCGCCTGTGGCGAAATTAGTCATCTCGCCGCGCCCACGCCCGTGAGAGACGAGTTCTTTGCGATGGTACCCGCACGCGCACATCGTCCACCCACGAACCTTTCTCCGGCGACATCGATGTCGGCGACATCATCAGCGGCGAATTGGAACTGGTAGCCAGTCGATTTCGTCGGAATGTTTGACGGCGGCGATGAAGGCATGGGAAGGGCACATCAGGCCCTGGGGGGTCAAGTGCGTGGCGGCTCGGCCACAGCGCGTGCACGAGCTTTGCGTTGAAGAGAGATCATTCATCGCAGGTGTTATCGGCCCAGGGTCGATCTGGTTGCGGCTCATATGGCGCACGTCCGGGTGGACTAGTTCTTACCGGGCGGTCGAGGTGTCGAGTCGGGGGGACACGGGGTCGCCTGCTCGACCCGAAGGGTGTGGTCGGGCCGGCGGGATTTGAACCCACGACCTCTTGTCCCCCAGACAAGCGCGCTACCAAGCTGCGCCACGGCCCGTGTCCCGTGATGGTAACCCCACCGAACCCTGGGTTCCAGACGGCGCATACGACGTCTATGGCCCCAACCTCCGCCGATGCCATGCCCACGCTCCCCGGGTCTTCCTGTCGTAATGTCACAGCCGTGTCCACCTCCGACCGTCTCGCCCCTTTCGGGGTGACCATCTTCACCGAGATGTCCGCCCTCGCCGTAGAGCACGATGCCATCAACCTGGGCCAGGGGTTCCCCAACTGGGACGGTGTCGGGTTCGTCAAGGACGCGGCCAGGGAGTCGTTGACCGCGGGCGGGATGGACCAGTACCCGCCGTCTCCGGGGATCCCCGCCCTGCGGGCGGCACTCGCCGACCACTACTCGCCGCTGCTGGAGCGAACCGTCGATCCGGACAGAGAAGTCACCGTGACCAGCGGCTGCACCGAGGCGCTGGCCGCCGGCTTCCTGGGATTGTTGAACCCG
Organism: Acidimicrobiia bacterium; assembly: GCA_049284615.1. Classification (GTDB taxonomy): domain Bacteria; phylum Actinomycetota; class Acidimicrobiia; order Spongiisociales; family ZC4RG35; genus JANQRA01. The sequence goes on along the minus strand of JBAPYG010000076.1, from coordinate 23,194 downwards.
GGCGACGAAGTGATCCTCCTCGAGCCGTTCTATGACGCATATCCGGCCGACGCCGCCATGGCCGGGGCCATCCCGAAGTTCGTGACACTCCGTCCACCACTGTTCGAGATCGATCTCGAGGAATTGGCCGCGACGATCAGCGATCGCACGCGGGCCATATTGCTCAACAACCCCCACAACCCGACGGGGCGGGTGCTCAGTGACGTCGAGTTGAGCGAGATCGCCCGTCTCTGCGTGGCGCACGATGTGATCGCGATATGCGACGAGGTCTACGAGGAGATGGTCTACGAGGGCGAGCACCGGCGTCTGGCCACCTATCCGGGCATGTGGGAGCGAACGCTCACCCTCTCCTCGCTGGGCAAGACCTTCTCGCTCACGGGGTGGAAAGTGGGGTGGGCGATAGGGCCGGACCATCTGACGAGAGGACTTCGCTCCGCCCACCAGTTCCTCACGTTCACCACCCCGACACCGGTGCAACATGGCGCCGTCGCCGCCCTCGGCGCCCCTCCCGGCTTCTACGACGACATGAGGGCCGGCTATCGGGCGAAGAGGGATCTGCTCGCAGCAGGCCTGACCCAAGCCGGGTTCGAGGTCTTCCTGCCCGCCGGCACCTACTTCCTCATGGCCGGTCATCCCGACGCCGCAGACGACCGGGCCTTCTGTCGTCGTCTCGTCACCGAGGCAGGGGTGGCGGCGATCCCGCCGAGTGTCTTCTACAGCGATCCCGCCGAGGGATCGGGTCTGGTCAGGTTCGCCTTCTGCAAGGACGAGGCGACCCTCGACGAGGCGGTGCGACGGATAGCTGCGGTGACTTAACGTCAAGCCCGGCGGTTTTCGTGCCGATCTTCGCATGGGAGGTTGGCATGCAAGACCGAACCCTGCGAACAATTGGAGCCTCGGCCGTCCTGGCCGGCATAGCGATAGCCGGAGTCTTTCAGATCGGCTCGAGGGTGGACGCGTCGCCTGCCGACATCATCGCCACCGATACCGATCACACTGTGGCCGTCGAAACCCAGCAGCCCGACACGTTGCCCTCGACCACGGTTCCGGAGCCTTTCGTCTACCGGCTCGGGGTCCTGTCCGGAGTCAGCACCGACAACTTCTGGGCGTACTACAGCGAGCAGCCCTCGGTGTGGAACTCATACATACTCGGGCCCACCAAGCCGGCACTCTTCACGCTGGACCCCGGAACTGGGACCCTCGAGCCCGAGCTGATCCGGGGCGACGCCACGCCGACATGGGACGGAAACGGGTGGCGGGTGCGTCTCGAGCTCACCGAGGGGCTCTCGTGGAGCGACGGCGAGCCGGTGACGGCACACGACCTGGCCTTCACCTTCGACACCGTCCGCAAGCTCGAGCTCGGCGGCTCATGGGCGGATGCGTACCCGGAGGGGATCGAGTCGATCAACGCCGATGGTGACTATTCGCTTCGCATCGAGTTCGAGAAGCGTCCCGACCTCTCCGTCTGGCCGCACGGGGTCGGCCTCGCTCCCGTGATGCCGGAGCACGCATGGGCCGACCTGGTCGCCGGGAAGACCGCCAAAGACCTCTATGCGATGTCCGGCGCCTCCGATGTGAGCGGTGGGCCGCTCGCCCTAGCCAGCACCTCGGACACCCTGATCGTCAGCACGGCCAATCCCGGCTATCCGGGGGAGACCCCGGACATCGTCGAATACCACGTCTACGAGACAGAGGCAGATCTGGTCGCCGCCCTGGGTGCGGATGAGATCGACTCGTTGCTCACCCCGAAAGGCGTCACCAAGGAGCAACTCGGCACGCTCGAGACTGATGACTCGGTGGCCGTGATTACCAATCCCGCCAACGGAATCCGCTATCTCGGCTTCAACCTCACACGCGAGCCCATGTCCAACATCGCCTTTCGCAGCGCCCTCGCCCTGCTGCTCGACCGCGAGGAATTGGCCGAGACCATCTCCCAAAGCGGCCAGGCTGCTTGGTCCATGGTCCCCGCCGCCAACGGGCAATGGTTCGACCCCGATGCCGACGCGGAGAATCGAGACCGCTACGCCGGCGATCTCGGTGGGCGCCTCGAGAAGGCAGTCGCCGACCTGACGGCTGCCGGATACGCCTGGACCAAGCCACCGGCCCTCGGCGCCGACGGGGCGCTGGTGGCGGGGGAGGGGCTGACGATAGGGGGCCGTCCCCCACAGCCACTGACGATCCTCACTCCCGGTGACGAGTACGACACCGCACGACCGGTGTACGTCCAGCATATCGCCGACACCCTCGCCATCCTCGGGTTCGACACCCGTCCGGTGGAGACTGATTTCGACACCGTCGTCGATCTCGCCTTCACCAAAGGGGACGACGGTGAGCTCCACTACGACATGTACCTGCTGGGGTGGACGTTGGGCAGCCCGGCCCATCCACAGTTCTATCGCCCCCTCTTCGCCACCGGTGGCGAGATGAACAACACCGGCTACACGAGCAAGACTTTCGACAAGGCGCTCGCAGCCTATGAGTCGGCTTTCACCTCGGAGGCGGCGCTGGACGCCCTTTGGAAGATGGAACAGACACTCTCGGTGGACCTTCCCTATCTGCCCCTGTTCACCAGCCAACTGACGGAGGTCTATCGATCCGACCGTGTCGCCTTCGGCGTCGAAGAGAGTCTGGGGGGGCTGCAGGGACGTCTCGGGGGCATCGGTGACGTGAGGCAGATCGACCGATAACTACCCTCGCCGAGTGAGCGAAGAGCAGGTCACCGATCGAATAGTCACCATCCCCAACCTGGTCTCGTTCATCAGGCTGGCGGCCATACCCGTGTTCTGGTGGTTGTTGCTCGCTGAGGACAACGTGGCCGCGGCCACGATCCTGTTTGCCGTCGTTGCAACGACCGACTGGATCGACGGCTTCTTGGCCCGTCGGCTCAATCAGGTGAGCAAGCTGGGCAAGGCACTCGACCCGATCGCCGATCGGCTGATGATCGCATCAGGGGTGGTCGCCGGTCTCATCGCCGGGATCGTGCCGCCGTCGATCGGCTACGTCCTGATCGCACGAGAGGTCTACATGGCGATCGTGGCCTTGTTCACCTACGTGCGTGGCGCCGGGACGCTGGAGGTGCGTTGGCTGGGGAAGGTGGCGACCCTGCTGGTCTACTCCTCGATCGGGTGGTTCTATTTCGCCGCGATCCCATTCCTCGAGTCGATCCTGACACCTCTGGCCTGGATTGCCGGGGTCGGGGGGCTGGCTCTCTACTGGGTGACGGCCTTCCAATACACCGGTGACGCCCTGCGAGCAGTGCGAGAATTAGAGTCGATCGCCAGTCCCGAGGAGAGTTGATGAACGCGCCGGAAGACCTTCTTTACACCGACGAGCACGAGTGGATCAAGAAACTCGATGACTCGACCGTCCGCCTCGGTGTCACCGACTATGCCCAGGACCAGCTGGGCGATGTCGTGTACGTCGAGCTCCCGGAGCCGGGCAAGGAGGTCGCCAAGGACGATCTCGTGGTCGAGATCGAGAGCACCAAGTCCGTTGGTGAGGTATACGCCCCGTTCCCGGGGAAGATCGCCCACGTCAACCAGAGCGTCGCCGAGACCCCGGAGTTGGTCAACACCAGTCCTTACGACGAGGGCTGGCTGGTAGAGATCGACGTCAGTGGCGAGATCACGGACGAGGGCCTTCTCGACGCGTCGGCCTACAAGGATCTGACGGAGTAGTTCCAGGCCCGGGCCGAAGCCACCTATCATTCCAGGCGATGAGTCAGTCTGGGGAAGCTGCCGGCGCCGAAAAGCCCAAACCTGAAGTTGAGGTCGAGACCGACCCGACGGTGGTCTACGTACCTCTGGGCGACCGAGCCGAGCACCCTCTCAGCGCCGACGAGGCTGCTCATGTCGACGGTCTCTCCGGTTTTGCCATCGTCGTCGAGAGGGGACCTCGATCCGGGATGACCTTCATGCTCAGGGAGGGCAACACGACTGTGGGGCGGCACCCGGAGAGCGACATCTTCCTCAACGACGTCACCGTCTCACGTCACCACTGTCGTTTCGTGACCAAGGGCGACACCCTCCGGGTCGAGGACAGCGGATCCACCAACGGCACGTATGTGAACGACGACCGGGTTGACAGTTTCGCGCTTTCCGCTGGTGACGAGGTACTCGTGGGCCGTTTCCACTTCGTAGTCGCCCACGGTGATGCCTGAGGTCACTCAACTCAGCATCGGGGAGGTCATCAACCTCCTCCGCGACGACTTTCCTGACGTGTCCGTCTCCAAGATCCGGTTCTTGGAGAGTCAGGGGCTTATCGAGCCGGATCGATCGGGGAGCGGATACAGGCAATTCGATTCGACCGATGTCGCGCGTCTTCGTTTCATCCTCCAGCAGCAGAGGGACCACTTTCTGCCGCTGAAGGTCATCAAGTCGAAGCTCACGTTGTGGGAGCGAGGTGAAGAGGTCTCGGGTGAGCCCGGGGCGAATCACAACGATCTCGACCGGTCCGGGGAGCCCCTGGATCGAGCAGAACTGCTCAAGAGATCGAAGCTGTCAGAAAGTGAGCTAGGCGCGCTCATCGACATAGGCTTGGTACGTCCGATTCGCGACTCGGTGGTGTTTCCCGCTGAAGCCGGAGTCATCGCCATGGAAGCGAAGAGGTTGATGGACCAGGGTCTCGAGGCGCGCCACTTGCGCACCGTCAAGCTCTCGTCCGAGCGCGAGGCAGACCTGCTGATGCAGTTGGTGACCCCACTGCTCAAGGCGGCGAACCCCGAGGCGAAGGCCAGAGCCAAGGATGTCTTGGAAGCGGGCTCTGACTCGGTCCAGGCCATGCACCGGGCCTTGATGACCTCCGAACTGAGACAACACCTCAAAACATGAAGCGACTCTTACGATCGATCGTCCTGGCGACGATCCTCTGGACACTGCTCGCGTCACCTGCCGTGGCGGCGCCGCTGGTGTTCCCGTACGTCGACCAGGACGGGTTCCCCATGGACTCGAACCCTCCTTCGGTGACGGCGTCCTCGTGGATCCTCTACGACGAGTCGAGTGACACCGTCCTCGCCGAGTCGGACGCAGACACGAGACGGCCGATGGCGTCGATAACGAAGATCATGACGGTGTTGCTCGCCCTGGAGAACGGCAACGTGAGCGACGAAGTGGTCGTCTCCGAGACCGCAGCGGGCCAGGGCGGTCAGGAGATGGGTCTCGTCGCCGGAGAGACGGTCACTCTGGGGGCGCTGGTTCGCGCCGCCATGGTTCGCTCCGGAAACGATGCAGCTGCTGCCATCGCCGAGCACATCGGCGGCTCTGTCGACGGTTTCGTGGACATGATGAACGAGCGTGCCATCGAGCTGGACATGGTGAACACCCATTTCATGAATCCCAACGGGCTCGACACGAGTGGCCACTACTCCAGCGCACGGGACATGCTGACAGTGTCGCGGGTGGCCATGGCCCTGCCCGAGTTCGAGAATCTGGTGCGCAGCCGGATCATGGTCTTCCCGGACACTCCCAACGGGACGCCACGAGGCGCCACCAACACGAATCGCATCCTGGACACCTATGAGGGGGCCATCGGGGTGAAGACTGGTGAGACGCCCAACGCCGGTCTCACCTACGTCGGTGCCGTGGAACGCGATGGTCGGCGTGTCTTCGCCGTGCTCCTCAGGTCCGTTGGCCGCCGGGCGCACTTCTCCGACGCCATCCAGCTCTTCGATTGGGCCTTCGACGATCTGAGGATCCAGGGCACGCTGGCGGCCGGCATCCCGTATCAGCCGGTGGCGGCCCGCACCGCGGAGTCGCCACTCGTTGCCGAGGCGCGGCTGGAGACTTTCCTGCACACGACCGGTCAGGGCCTGACCGCGGAGATCACTGACCTTGGTCAGGGCTCGTCGTCGACCGCCCAGGCCGCCGAAGTAGACATCGTTCGCAATCCGGATCCGGCACCCGACTCGGTCCTCTCCACCTTCACCTACTGGCTGGGCCTGGTCACGGGTGCGTTTGGTGGCTGAAACACGCATCGCCACAGAAGTCCTCCCCGGTGACGAGATCATGTCACGCGTTGGTGAGTTGGGGGAGGCGATCGCCCAGGACTACGAAGGGCGTGACCCTCTGTTCCTCGTCATTCTCAACGGGTCGGTCCCGTTCGGAGCCGACCTGGTGCGTTCGGTGCCCATCTCCTCGGAGATCGACTTCCTCGGCTTGAACCGCTTTGGCGAGAGCGGGCGGATCGGGATCACCCTCGACACGTCTACGCCTTTGTTCGACAGGAACGTGGTGATCGTCGAGGACATCATCGACACCGGGCTGACTCTCACCACGTTGCGCAACATGATTGCCGATCGGGGGGCTGCCTCGGTGTCGACGGCCGCTCTCCTCGACAAGAGTCGGCGACGGGTGGCAGACGTGTCCATCGAATACCGCGGGTTCGAGGTCGGTGACGAGTTCCTGGTTGGCTACGGCCTCGATTGGCAGGGGCTGTATCGGAATCTTCGCTCCATATGGGCGGTCCTCGACATGGAGGCATTCGTCGCCGACCCCAGAGCCCTGGCCACCGAATTGGGCTACGACTGACACCAACTGCGTCCTGGTCCCGCACCGGTGATAACCTCGTCTCATGGCCGGTGACGCAGCTCCGATACCCATGGAAGTCGTGGGTGTGAGGGTCGAGCTCCCCTCGAACCAGCCCATTGTGCTCCTGCGCGAGGAGGGGGGGACGCGCTACCTGCCCATCTGGATAGGGGCGAGTGAAGCGACCGCCATAGCCACGGCCATGGAGGGTGTCGAACCACCCCGACCCCTGACACACGACCTGATGAGGTCGATCATCGACGCCGTCGGTGCCCTCCCGATCAGTGTGGTGATCACGGAGATGCGTGAGTCCATCTTCTTCGCCGATCTCGCACTCGAGGTCTCAGGCAAAGAGACCAAGGTCTCCTCGAGACCCTCGGACGCGATCGCCCTGGCGGTGCGCACCGGCACGCCGGTATTCGCCTCGGCTTCGGTGCTCGACGAGGCCGCGGTCCACTTCGAGGACGACGACGAGGAAGAGGAAGTGGCTCGCTTCCGCGAGTTCCTCGAAGAGGTCACGGTCGAGGATTTCCTCGGAGGCGAGCAGGGCTCGTAGTGGACTCCCGCCGGCAAATAGGTTACGGCCTGGGCCTGCTGGCCATCGTTGTCATCTTCGGCACCGCCGGGTACATACTCATCGAAGGTGCGTCGGTCCAGGACGCCTTCTTCATGGTGGCGATCACGGTGAGCACTGTGGGCTTTGGCGAGGAGTTCCCGTTGTCACGCTCCGGTGAGCTCTTCACCGTGCTGCTGATCGTGTTGGGGATAGGAGTCGCCCTTTACACTGCAGCCGCGTCCATCGAGTACATCGTGGACCTCGAGGAGGTCCGAAGGAAGAGGAAGATGGAGCGAGAGATCGCCAAGTTGTCCGGTCACGTCATCGTTTGTGGATTCGGCCGGGTCGGTCGGGGTACGTGGGTGACACTCCGCGACCGTGACATCCCGGTCGCCGTCATCGAGTCCGACGCCACGCGAGCCGAGGCGGCGCGGTCCAGTGGTGCCCTGGTGATCAGGGGAGATGCGACCCACAATGACGTACTCGAGCTGGCGGGGGTGCACGAGGCCGAGTCTCTCATCGCATGTGTGGCCGACGACTCGGACAACCTCGTCATCGCACTCTCCGTGAAGTCGTTGCGCCCCGAGCTGAGGGTGATCTGCAGGGCGACCGAGATGGAATCGGAGCGCAAGCTGCGACTTGCCGGCGCCGACGCGGTGGTGGCGCCGCAAGCGGTGGGCGCCGAGAGGCTGGCGATGATGGCCCTGCAACCCGAGCTCGCCCAGATATTCGACGTGGTCATCAATGGCAACGCGGTGGAGTTTCGTGTCGAGGAGCTCGATATCGGCCCCGGCTGCGCCATGGCCAACAAGACGATTCGGGACTCGGGGATTCGCCAGGAGACGGGAGCGACGATTCTCGCCATCGAGGGCGACAGCGATGCCGTGGTGGTCAATCCCGGCCCGGACGTCATGCTCACCCCCGGGGAGAGATTGGTCGTGGTGGGAACCAAGGATCAGGTCGACCGGGCCGCCGAGCTGCTCAAGCCAGTCGGCTGAGGGCTTTCACAGATTCAGGCCCGGTCTGCTCGGTGAGACCTCTCACCCGGTGGCATCAGGTGAGCTGGGAGATCTCCCAGAGATGCCCGTCGGGGTCGGGGAAGAAACAGCGTATCTCGCCGCCCCAGTCATACGGCGGGGTGAGGAACTCGGCGCCTCTCGTCTTCAGCGTCTCATAGCTCGACTCGCAACTCTCGACTCGGACGGTGAACGAATGAGTGACCTGTGCCGGGTCGGGCGTCTGAAAGCGAACCCCGGGTTTGTCCGCCGTCGGGTCACCACCCTCGACGAGCAGGAGCCACGTGCCATTGAAGGACAAGACCGCGGACGTTCCGTACTCCCGGTAGGGCTCGGCACCGAGGACGTCTCGATACCAGCGACTCGAAGCTGAGACGTCTGACACCACCAACAGATGAGTTAGGGCCATTTCAGTGGTGGGGAAGATGTCGGTCATGACCCGAGCCTCCGTTCGGTGGCGTCTTCGTTGCAGCTGGCAACAGTCACGTCCTGGAACTCCCAAACGACAATGCAACGGTGCCTTGATGACCGTGAGGTGTGGAGGTGAGAAGACGTTCGAGCTCGCCGAGGATCGACGCCACCTCAGCAGAGGCCTCCTGGTAGTCGGACTCCGACCGATACGCAGCGATGATCATTCCCTTGCCCTTCCCGGTCTTGGCGAACTCGGCGGACAACCGCCCGTCGAACACTTCCACTCGGCCTCGCAATGACTCCGCGGTGGCCAGCAGCTCCTCGAAGTCGTCTTCCTTCCAGTGCAGCCGGGTCATCCGGTAGAACATGGTCACCCCTCTCGGCATTCGTCGATGGGTTGGAGAAGCTACGCCAGTCGTTCGTCACTAGGGCTGACCGCACCGTCGTGGAGCCGGTCGTCAACTTATCCACAGGAAAGCATTGACACCGATGGGGGTGTGGAAGTAGCTTTCTCACGGCGGAGTTACACTGATGTAACCTGAGGAGTCAGGAGACCCTGATGACCGTAGAGCGGGAAGTGGGCGGCTACCGCGCCCCAAATGTTTGCAAGCTGGTCGGAATCACCTACCGGCAGCTGGATTATTGGGCTCGAACCGGGCTGATCGTGCCCTCTCTGGCTCAAGCCCACGGCTCGGGCTCCCAACGTCTCTACTCCTTCACTGATGTCGTTCAACTCAAAGTGATCAAGAACCTCCTCGACGCCGGGATGAGTCTCAAGAAGATTCGCTCCGCGGTCGAGATCCTCCGGGCCGAGCTCGACTCCGATCAGCCGCTGGCCGACGTGACGCTGCTCAGTGACGGTCAGACGATCTACGCCGCTCACTCCGATCAGGAAGTCGTCGATGTCCTCCGTCGGGGACAGGGTGTGTTCAGCATCGCGATCGGACCGGTCCAGGACCAGGTAGAAGGTGCGATTCACCAGTTGTTTCCAGAAGAAGACCAACTAGCCGGGGTTGTCGAGGTAGGAGCCCCCTGAACACCGAACCACGAACTGCTCACGAGGTCGAGTTCGCTCACAACAGCGAACGGCAGTTCGCACTCCTCCTCGATTTCTACGGTGTGCCCTGGGAATACGAGCCACGCAGCTTCCCGATCGGCTTCGACGACGGCGAACCGGTCAAATTCTTCACGCCTGACTTCTACATGCCCGACGATGATCTCTTCATCGAGATCACCACGATGAATCAAAAGCTCGTGACCAAGAAGAACAAGAAGGTCCGGCTTCTCAAGCGCTACCACCCCGACGTCAAGTGCAAGATCTTCTACCAGCGTGACTACCTCCATCTCGTCGTGAAGTACGGGCTCGAAGAGCCCGACCATCTCGAAGACGTGGTCGCTCCAACCAGGATGCCCGGCCAACCCGAGGTGGTGCGTCTCGAGGACCGGGGCGAACGCCTCACCGGATGAAGAGATCCCCCCTCCACGACCTCAACCGAGGTCTGGGAGCCAGGTTCGTCGACTTCGGTGGCTGGGAGATGCCGGTCCAGTACGAGTCGGTCCTGGCCGAGCATCGCGCCGTGCGTGAGAGCGTCGGTGTATTCGACGTCACCCATCTCGGTCGGTTCGAACTGACCGGAGACGGCGCACGGGACGCACTCGACGACCTCCTCTGCAATGACCTCGATCGCATCGCACCCGGACGATGTCAATACACGATGATCCTCAACGACGGAGGCGGGATCGTCGACGACCTCATCGTTTGGTGGTGGGATGACGACCGCTATTGGGTGATGCCGAATGCGGCCAACCACGATCGCGTGATGGCAGCGTTCTCCGCCCGCGAGAGCTGTCACGTCGCCGATGTCCAGCAGAGCACGGTGCTTCTCGCGGTCCAGGGCCCTGCATCTCACGATCTTCTCGAGAGCGTGGTCGGGGAGGCCCCACGACGCTTTCGCAACCGCACCCTCGACTATGGAGGCGAGTCACTGCGCATGGCGGGCACCGGATACACCGGTGAGCCAGGGGCCGAGCTGTGCATCGACTCCGAGACCGCACCCGGGCTCATGTCGGCCCTGGTCGACGCGGGCGCCACCCCATGTGGGCTGGGCGCACGAGACACACTCCGACTCGAGGCCGGGCTCGCCCTCTGGGGCGAAGACATCGACGAGACGACCAGCCCGATCGAGGCCGGTCTCGATTTCGCGGTGTCGTTGGATCACGACTTCGTCGGCAAGGAGACTCTGGCCGCTCAGCTCGATCACGGGGTCGAGCGCAGGCTCAGCGGATTCGTCCTCGATGGGCGAGGCATTCCCCGGCACGGGCACCGGCTGTCCACCTCCGGTGGGGGAGCGGGCGAGGTGACATCGGGCAACCTGAGCCCGATGCTCGACACCGGGATCGGCCTCGGCTACATCGCTCCGCCGGCCGTGGTCGGGGAGACGATGGAAGTCGAGATCAGGGGCCGGCAGGTCCCCGGACGCATCGTTGAGCCGCCGTTCCATCATGGGTGAGCCGCGACGCGATCGACCCGACATGCCGTCTGGCTACGGCGTGGAGCAGGCAGCCGCATTCATCGAATGGCAGGAGATCGAGGAGAGGATGACCGAGAGTCTCCACTATTGGTTGTCCACGACCCGGCCAGGCGGCCGCCCCCACGTGGTGCCGCGCTGGGGCGTGTGGCTCGATCAGCGGTTCTGGTACGACGGGTCACCCGAGACCCGCCACGTGCGCAACCTCGACGTCAACCCGACATGCGCATTGCATCTCGAGAGTGGGAGCGTGGTGACGATCCTGGAAGGGGAATCGCTGGTGCCCGAGCCGATCGTGGGAGATCTCGGGGAGAGACTCGCCGCCGAGTATCACCGTAAGTACGGCCCGGAGTACACACCGTCGCCCGACCAGTGGTCAGACGACATCGCCGGGGGCATGCGGTACATCGCCCCTCGAAAAGTCATGGCGTGGAGCGACTTCCCCAAAGATCTCACTCGATATACCTTCTGACCATGGCGAGCACGACAAAAGCACAACCGCACCCCGAGTTCGGGACCGAGCTGATCCGCGATTGGGAGCCCGCGGGACCGGTCACCGCCCACATCGTGCTGGTGCACGGCATCGCCGAGCACTGCGGTCGATACGAGCGCACCGGCCAGCTCCTCTCCGACGCCGGCTTCCACGTGCGGAGTTTCGACCTCATGGGAGCGGGCGGCTCCGGCGGACGTCGCTGGGACATCGACGACTGGAGCAGGTATCACGACCAGGTCCAGGCGCATGTCGAATGGGCCCGATCCCAGGGAGGCCCGGTGGTGCTCATGGGCCACTCACTCGGTGGTGCCATCGCTCTCGGGTATCTGCTCAGCGATCGGCCCCGACCCGACGTCGCGGTCCTGTCCGCACCGGCCCTGGTGGGCGGGGCACCCTGGCAGCGGGCGCTCGCTCCCGTCCTGGCCAGGGTCGCTCCCAAGGCAGCCATCCCGAATCGGGTGGTCGGCGAGCATCTCTCCCGTGATCCGAACGTGGCCGAGGCGTACTTCGCCGATCCACTGGTGGTCACGAAGTCGACGGCTCGCTTCGGGGCCAACGCCTTCGCCGAGCTCGACCGGCTGAACGCCGAGCTGGAGAATCTCGATCTGCCGACACTGGTCATCCACGGTGGTGAGGACGTGTTGGTACCGACCGAGAGCTCGGAGAAGCTGGGCGAGGTCGATTGCGTGGAGCGAACCGTCTACGAGGGCTTGAGGCACGAGACGCTCAACGAGCCCGAAGGCCCTGAGGTCGTGGCCGACATCGTCGCCTGGCTCAACGCCAAGCTCGCTGTCTAGGGCTGCCAGCGCAACATGACCTTGCCGGAGTCGGCGCTCTTGACGGCGGCGAAGGCCCGGTCGAAGTCGGCCGCATCGAATCGGTGGGTGATCACCGGGGATATGTCGAGCCCGGACTGGATCAACACGTTCATCTTGTACCAGGTGTCGTACATCTCGCGTCCATAGATCCCCTTGATGTTCAACATGTTGAATATGACCACCGACCAGTCGATCGAGTAGGGCTCCGAGGGAATTCCCAACAGGGCGATGCTCGCTCCGTGGATGGTGTGGTCCAGGATGTCACGCATCGCGGAGGGATTTCCCGACATCTCGAGAGCGACATCGAAGCCCTCCAAGATGCCCAACTCCTTCATGACCGAGTCGATGTCGTCGTTGGCGATGTCGAGCACCCGGGTGGCCCCCATCGTCTTCGCCAATTCCAGCCGGTAACGGTTGATGTCGGTGACCACTACGTTGCGTGCGCCGGCATGATGGGCCACGGCCGTGGCCATCACGCCGATCGGGCCGGCCCCGGTGACAAGCACATCCTCACCAAGCACCGGGAATTTGAGGGCCGTGTGGACCGCGTTGCCGAACGGGTCGAAGAGAGCGGCGATCTCCGGGGCGAGCCCATCGAGATGACGCCACACGTTGCTCTTCGGCACGATCACGAAGTCGGCGAATGCTCCCGGGATGTTCACGCCCAGGCCACGCGGGTGTTGACAGAGGTGGCGCCGCCCGGCCAGGCAGTTTCGACACTGGGCACAGACGACATGGCCCTCCGCCCCCACCAGCTCTCCTGCGACGAAACCGGACACGTTGGCTCCGGTCGCCACGATGTGCCCCGAGAACTCATGTCCAACGGTCATCGGTGCCGGGATCGTGGACTGAGCCCACTCGTCCCACTCGTAGATGTGGAGATCGGTGCCGCAGATGCCGGTCGTGTGGACCCTGATCAACACCTCATCGGGCCCTGCCTCGGGAACGGGCACCTCCTCGAGGCGGAGCCCGGTCTCGTTTGGGTGTTTCACGAGTGCCCTCATCGGCGGTCCACGCTAGTTGCACGCCCGTCCCCGGGTTGTGCCACGATTGCAGTGACATGGATTCTCTCGCCGGCAGCCTCCTGGTCGCCACGCCGATCCTCCTCGACCCTCACTTCTTCCGCACCGTCGTCCTGTTGATGCAGCACGACGAGGATGGGTGTGTGGGAGTGGTTCTAAATCGCGGCACCGACGAGCCGGTGGCCGACCACCTTCCCGATTGGGCGGCTCACGTGGCCGAGCCGGCCACTGTCAACTATGGGGGACCGGTCGAGCCCGCAGTGGCCATCGGGCTGTCGCTGACGTCGAATGGGATGCCCACCGGCGTGCCCGGGCTCAATCTCATCGATCTTGGCGACTCCCCCGAAGATCACACCGGGCCAGTGCGCATCTACTCCGGATACTCGGGTTGGGGTCACGATCAGCTCGAGGGGGAGATCGCCATGGGCTCGTGGTACGTGGTCCAGGCCTCCCCTGACGACCCATTCGACGCCGACGAGGGCCAATGGCGACGGGTCCTCCGCCGCCAGCCTGGATTCCTCTCCGTCGTCTCCACCTTCCCCGACGACGTCGAGTTGAACTGACTGGGCCGCGCACTCGGCGGAGAATTCGGGTGTCACCCAAAACCGTGCCCGGCTCCGTCTCAGGTGCATGATCACCGCCACAGGCGTGATGGACGACGAACAGGTCTACAGGAGCTACAGCACAGAGCTGACCCGGTATGCCACCGGTCTCGTCGGCCCGTTCGACGCGCCGGATGTGGTGACCGACGCATGTCTCAAGGCTTTCGGTTCCCGAACATGGCCCGAGGTCGCCGATCGCCGGGCGTATCTGTATCGCACGGTCCTGACGGTGGCCACCGATCACCATCGCCGGACACTGTCACGTCGTCTCCGCGAGATGAAGGCGGCACAACGAGACGAGGCTCGCGATCGTCTCGATGATCTCGACTTCGAAGTTCTCGACGCCGTCGAACGTCTCTCGGTCCAACAGCGGGCGGCCGTCTACCTCACCTACTGGGAGGACCTCCCGGTTGATGTCGTCGGGCAGCGCATGGGGGTCTCGCCGGGGACGGTGAAGAGGCACCTGGCTCGTGCCCGCAAACGTCTGGGGGAGTTGTTGTCATGAGTTACGAGAAGAAGATCAAGGACTTGCTGGGCCGTCTGGTGTCGATGGCGCCGGAGTCACCACCATTTCCCGAGGAGATGCCCATGGCCGCCCATGAGAGACCGAGATCCCGACCCAACCCGGTTCTGATGTTCGTCGCCGGAGCGGCACTGGTCGCGGCGGTGATGGTTCCGGTGCTCCTGTTGACCAACGACGATGTCCCGGTCGGGGCCGGTAGCTCCACGACGACCACGCTGTCAGCCCCGACGACGACAACCGGCCAGCCGACAACGACAGTCGAACCGTTCACAACGACCAGTGCTGCTCCGGAGGCGACATCGTCGACCGCTGCGGTGCTGTCGACCTGGTCTCGACCCGTCTACCTGGCACAGACGCCGGAGAACAGCTTCCTGGGGAATCCCGCCCTCGTGCCCATCTGGGTCGAGGTGACATACCCGCCCGACATGCTCGAGCCCGACGCCACCTTCACCCAAGTGCTCGCCAGTGTCGGAGATGCTGTTCCGGAGCCCTTCTTCAACGCGATCCCCCCGGAGACCCAGATCATGGGTCTCACGATGACGGCGAGCGGCGGCGAAGACGTGTGGCTGGCCGACATGAACGAAGCATTCCTCGATGGGGCGGGTGGCCTGCTCGCCGACATCACGATGCTTCGCCAGCTCGTATACACGATCACCCAGGACAGTGTGAGCGACTCTGTGCTGTTCACGGTCGGAGGCCGGCCCGTGGAGGCTTTCGGGACGGAGGGCATCGTGCTGACCGATCCGGTGGGCAGGGACGACTACCTCGACGAGTCGGCGCTGATCTTCCTGACTCGGCCGATCATCGAGGGCGGTGACGGCTATGTGGTCGAGGGCATGGCGAACACGTTCGAGGCGAGCTTGACGGTTCAAGTGATCGACGGTGGCGGCGATGTCGTAGAAGAGATCCCGATACAGGCTTCATGTGGCAGCGGTTGTTGGGGGGAGTTCAGCGTGACTATTCCCGAGAGTGTGGTGACGCCCGGCCAGTCCCAAGTCGAGCTGTTCACCTATTCGGCCAAGGACGGATCGAAGACGGACGTGATCATCATCCCCGTGCCTGCAAACGGCATTTGGGCGGTGGGCCTCAGCACTGACACGCCCTGACAGCGTGTCACGCCGGACCGTGCCTACCCTGGGTGCCCATGGCGGTCAGCACAGTCCGGCGTCTCCGTCCCAGTCTGAAGCGGCAGTCACCGGGTCTGACAGTCGAGCGCGATCTGTGGACCTCCGACATGACGATCGTGGTCGGCGTCGATGAGGTGGGCCGGGGAGCATGGGCGGGCCCGTTGAGTGTCGGAGCCGCCGTGGTGCCGCGCGACCGACGTCTCTACAAGATCCGTGACTCCAAGATGCTGACGGAGGACGAGCGTGAGGCGATGTTCGAACGGATAGCCGACTGGTGTGTGGCCTGGTCGGTGGGTCACGCCACCCACGAGGAGTGTGACGATCTGGGCATGTCCGATGCGCAGCGCCTCGCCGCCCGTCGGGCTCTAGACGGTCTGGATGTTCGAATCGATCACGTCCTCGTCGACGGCAACTGGGATTTCGTGGGCGGCGCCAAGACGATCGTGCGTGGCGACCGAACCTCGTTGTCGATAGCGGCTGCCTCGATACTGGCGAAGGTGACCCGCGACCGCATGATGCGAGAAACGGCACCCCAATATCCCGGCTACAACTTCGAAGCCAACAAGGGCTATCCCTGTCCCACCCACAAGGCGAACCTCCAGGCCCTGGGGCCTAGTGCCATCCATCGCAGGTCGTGGGTGTTCATGGATCACCTGGTGTGGAATGGCGTCGAGCGCTACGAGCGGCCCCTTCCTCAGCTCGAGCTTCCGTTCGGCGCCTGAGCCGAGACCTTTCCCACCGGTGTGACGTCCCCCACATCACCCGAACCCCGGTATCTTCCCCGTAGAGCGGTCGATCGGTCGGAACTGGCTATGGAGAATTCGGGCAACGGTGCCGATAAAGGGAGGGTGACGATGCTGATTGGCAGTATCGAAGAGCTTTTCGCGCGCCTTCCCGTGGCGCTGTATCGCTCCGCGCCCGATGGTGAGCTCCTCGCCGGGAACCTGGCCCTGGCCACGTTGTTGGGATATTCGAACCTCGAGGAGATGGAGGGCAGTGTCTCCACCGTCGAGTCGGTGTACGTCGACGGGAGCAAGCGCGAGCTCTGGCTGAACCGAATCTCGGAGGTGGGAGAGGTTCACGACTTCGACGTCGAGCTCCGACGGCGAGATGGCGACACGGTGTGGGTCCAAGACACGGCACGGGCCGTCTTCGACGCCGAAGGCAGTCTCATCTACTGCGAGGGCGCATTGATCGACGTCACCGAGAAGGTGAAGGCGAAGAAGGCCCGAGATGAGTTCGTGGCCACCGTCTCCCACGAGCTGCGCAACCCCATCTCTGTGCTCCTCGGCCTGGCCCAGGAGCTGGCCACCGACTACGAAGGCTTCTCCGACGAGGACCGTCGTGACATGGCCGAGGTCATGGCGCGACAGGCCGACGATGCGTCCTGGATAATCGAAGACCTCCTGGTCGCATATCGGGAGGACATGACCAGGGTCAGTGTTCGAAACGAGCCGTTCGACGTCGTGGAGGAGATCGAGAGGGTGCTCGAGGGCGTGGAAGAGGACATCGCGCTCAGCGTGGGGGAGGGAGCTCGCATGGTGATGGCCGATCCTCGTCGCACCAGGCAGATCCTGCGCAACCTGGTCAGCAATGCAATTCGCTACGGCGGGAGCAGGATCGCGGTGGACACCCGCCGTGCTGACGCATCGGTCGAAATCCGTGTCTGTGACGACGGGCCTGCCCTCGATGCCGCCGAGGCGCAGCGCATCTTCGAGTCCTACGAGCGGGGGAGCGGTCTGTTGGATGCCAAGTCGGTCGGTCTGGGGCTCTCGGTCGCCCGAAAACTGGCAGGCTTGATGAACGGCTACCTCGTGTACCGACATGAAGACGGCTTCTCCACGTTCATCGTGACCCTGCCGGCCGGGCCCTAACCTCGACCAGATGCGCGTACTAGTCACCGGTGGAGCCGGCTTCATCGGGAGCCACACCGTGGTCGCCCTCATGGCCGCCGGTCACGAGCCGGTGGTGGTCGACAACCTGAGCAACTCGGACCGATCGGCGATACGACGGATCGGCGAGCTCACCGGCACGGCCCCGGAGTTTCACGAGACCGACATCAGAGATCAAGAGTCGCTGGCGCGCATCGCCAACGAGGGTTTCGAGGCGTGCATTCACTTCGCCGCGCTGAAAGCCGTGGGCGAGTCGGTGGAGAAGCCAATCGACTACTACGCCAACAACGTCGGTGGGACCGTCGCATTGCTCGACGTGTTGGTAGATGCCGGAGTGCCCAACTTCGTCTTCAGCTCGTCGGCCACCGTCTATGGCGATCCGGTGACGCTCCCACTTCGCGAGGACATGCCCATCGGCACGGCCACCAACCCCTACGGCTGGTCGAAGATCATGATGGAGCAGGTCCTCAACGACGTGCAGGCGGCCAACCCGGATTGGAGTGTCTCCATCCTGCGCTATTTCAACCCGGTGGGGGGTCACCCGTCGGGTCTCATCGGGGAAGACCCCCGCGGCACCCCAAACAACCTCATGCCGTATGTGGCTCGAGTTGCCGCCGGCCTCCTGCCCAGGGTGCGTGTCTTCGGGGGCGATTACCCCACGCCGGATGGAACCGGCATCCGGGACTACATCCACGTCGTAGATCTGGCCGAGGGCCACCTGGCTGCCCTGGACAAATGCGCCGATGACCCCGGGGTTCACGTGTACAACCTCGGAACCGGCCAGGGGCACAGTGTGCTCGAGGTGGTGAAGACCTACGAGGAGGAATCGGGGCGGCCAGTGCCGTTCGAGATCGTCGATCGGCGGCCGGGAGACGTCGCCGCCAGCTGGGCCGAGGTCTCCAAGGCGGCGGAGGAATTGGGATGGTCGACAACGCGCGATCTCGCCGCGATGTGTGCCGACTCCTGGGCCTGGCAGCAGAACGCCCGCTGACCGTCGTTAACCTCGTTGGGTGATGAGTGGTTTGACGGAGCGAGCGCGATCGTGGATCGAGTCCGACCCGGACCCGGACACGAGAGCAGAGCTCGAGGCGGTCATTTGGCGCGGTGACGAGGCGGAATTGGCCGAGCGCATGGACACCGTGTTGACTTTCGGCACGGCCGGGATCCGGGGAGTCGTCGGCGCCGGGCCCGGGAGGATGAACCGGGCGGTGGTCATCCGGACCACGTACGGTCTGGCGCGCTTCATCGGCCAGACCGACAAGCCCGTCGTCGTGGGCTTCGACGCCCGTCCCAGCAGCCGACAGTTCGCCGAAGACACATGTGGCGTCCTCGTCGCCGCCGGCATTCGGGTGAGGTTCTTCCCCGAGCCCATTCCGACGCCGTTGGTCGCATTCGCCGCCAAGGACCTCGACGCCGTGGCCGCGGTCGTCATCACGGCTTCGCACAATCCGCCGGCGGACAACGGCTACAAGGTGTACGGCGCGGAATGGTCACAGATCGTCTCTCCGGTCGATGCCACGATCCAGCGGGGCATCGAGGCGGCCCCGCCGGCCGACGAGGTCCATCGAGTGGCCGACATCTTCGACGCAGCATCCGAGGGGGCCTCTCCTGTGCCCTCCGACGTGCTCGACCGATACTGGGAACAGGTGTCCGCATGCCGCTCCCGAAAGTCCGGCTCGGACCTCACCATCGTCTACACCCCGATCCATGGAGTGGGGAAGGCGACCCTGATCGATGTGATGAGCCGGGCCGGCCATCACGACGTGCGGCCGGTGCCGGCACAGGCAGAGCCCGACGGGACTTTCCCCACGGTGAGCTTCCCCAACCCCGAAGAGCCCGGTGCGCTCGACCTGGCCCTCGAGATGGCGGACGATGCCGGAGCCGACCTGGTGATAGCCAATGACCCTGACGCGGATCGGCTGGCCGCCGTGATACCCGTCGCCGGGGCCTGGAGACCGTTGACCGGCAATGAGATCGGGGTCTTACTCGGTGAGTACTTGCTTCGCCACGACCCGGAGCCTGGCAAAGCCATCGTCGCCAGCTCGATCGTCTCCAGCCCGATGCTGCAACGGGTCGCCCGTGACTTCGGGGCTCGCCACGCCTCGACCCTGACCGGCTTCAAGTGGATCGTCAAGGCGGGCCTGACCCTGGAGGAGCGGGGCGCGGGCAGGTTCATCTTCGGCTACGAGGAGGCTCTCGGTTACACGGTTGGGGGCACCGTGCGAGACAAGGACGGAATCTCGGCTGCACTTGTGTTCACCGACCTCGTCGCCGACCTCGACGACGTCGATGAGACGGTGATGGATCAGCTTCATCGTCTCTGGCGCTCTTATGGCCTCTGGGTGAGCTCTCAGACTTCGGTAACCGGTTCTGAGGGCAACGAGGCACTGGTGGCGGCGGTGCAGCGTCTGGCCGACGCCCCACCCGACTCGGTGGGTGGCATCGATGTGAGCGGAGTGGTCGACTACCGGACCGGTGCAGAGAAACGACCGCCCTGGCTGGGCAACCAGGCCCTGGTCGAGCTGGTGCTGGGTGAGCTGGGTCGCATTCTCGTCAGACCCAGCGGCACAGAGCCCAAGCTCAAGGTCTACGTCGACCTGTCGGACGAGCCCGGGGATCGGCCCGATGCCCGGCATGACGAGCTCATCAGGCAGGCAGAGGAGTTGGGTGAGGGCCTCGCCGCAACGCTGGTGGTCTGAAGTGGCCGGCGTCTGTGGAGGCTCGTCGGGGGGCTCAGGGTCTGTCGCGGGTCGTGTAGAGGTAGAGCCAGCCCAAGCCATGGATGGCGACACCTATGGCCAGGACGGCGGCGGCGAACGGATACCCCACCACGAGACAGACCAGTGCAGCCAGTAGCGCTGCGATCACCAGCGCCGTCCGCACGCCATTGAGTGGTCCAAACACAGACGCCAGTTTACGCCGGTTAGACGCGGGCAGATGCCAGAGTTCGGGGTCGATGCGTCGTCTGATCGGCCCACTCATCATCGTCCTCGTCACTGCGGCCTGTGCCGGTGTGAGCACGAGCCCGACCATCACGAGCGAAGCTGCATCGTCCTCATCGAGCACCGCGACACCCACCGCGACGACCATGCAGGCGACCCCGTCGACGATTCCGGCCACGACGACCACACTGCCGCCGGGGCCGCCGGTCGGCTGGCTCGCCCCGAGCGGGGTGACACTGGCAGTGGTCACGGCCGCCGACGGGGAAGTGGAGCTGCTGACGCCCTGTGGCAACACGATGCGGATGGGCTCCGGCGAGCCGATCTACGAAGTCGACGTGGTGATCGACCCAGGTCATGGTGGTCCCGTCGACACCGGGGCCGTGGCCCCAGACGGTCTCGAAGAGAAGGAGATGAATCTGCGGGTGGGTCTCGCCGCGCGGGAGGCGCTGGTGGAGCGGGGAATCAGCGTCGCGCTCACCCGCACCGGCGACTACCCCATCCCGATACGAACCCGCGTGGAGTACGCCCACCTGATGGGTGCCGAGGTCGTGGTCTCCATCCATCACAACGCCCCGCTCGCACCGTCCTCCGAGATCCCGGGTGTCGAGATCTTCGTTCAGCGGGGCTCCGACGAGTCGCAGCGTCTGGGTGGGCTCCTCTACGACGAGGCGATGGAGGCCCTCGGTGGGTTCGACGTCGACTGGGACCGCGCGCTGGATGCCGGGGTCATGACGGTGCTCAACTCCGAGGGCAACGACGCCTACGGCATGGTGCGGCTACCCAACGTCCCCAGTGCCCTCGTAGAGCTCGGCTACATCGTCAACCAAGCCGAGGCCGAGCTCTTTCGGACTCCTGGATATGTGAAAGCTGCTGGCACATCGGTTGCCGATGCCATCGAGTCGTTCTTGACGAGTGACCAGACCGGCGCCGGCCTGGCCGAAGGCCGAACTTTCAACCCGCGACCCGGGGTGGGGAGAGATCAATGCGTGGAGCCGGACCTGGACCTGTCGCTATATCCGGACGTGACCAACGTCGAGGTGACGCGGAGCGGTGACGGGGTCGCCTTCGAGGTCACCATCAGCTCTCCCTATGACTCCGCCGACCGCTATGCCGATGCCTTTCGGGTGGTTGGCGACGACGGACGGGTCTATGGGGTGCGAGAGCTGATCCACGACCATGCCAACGAGCAGCCGTTCACTCGAAATCTGGGAACAGTCGAGATCCCGGCGACCGTCGACACCGTGACGGTCGAGGCGCGGGATCAGGTCTACGGATGGGGCGGCGAGGCGATCTCAGTCGTCTTGCCCTGAACGGCCGTCCGAGACTCGGGTCACCGTGAGGGCCCGAGCCAACCAGATCGCCGAGAAGCCGAGACCCACGAGCAGGGGGATGCCGAACAGCCCGGCCGAGTTCGTGATCTCGTCGAGACGCTCGACCAGCATGAAGCTCGCGATGACGGCGACCAGCATCAGGGGGCCTACTGCCAGGGCCGTGGCGATCGGGCGCGTCTGACGGGCCACGATCAGAGCCAGATAGGTGCCCGCGCTGCTCCCGAGCACGAGACCGCCCACGAGAAGCAGCAGCCCCGTGCCGATGTCCGACAAGTCGCCAACGGCGACGCGGTCGAAGACGAAGACGGCCCCGAACACCCCGCCCACGGCTCCGGTGAGACCTCCGACCGCCGCAGGAAGGACGCCCGGGGGAATCTTCAGCCGGGACACGACAGCGGTGACCTCAGGTGGCTGTCAGGCATTGGTGTCGTTGGAGGTGCCACGCTGCCAGGACTCGTAGAGACGTGAATAGATGCCTTCCGCCCCGGCCAGGGTGGCGTGGGTCCCATCCTGTGCCAGTCGGCCCTGGTCGAAGACGAGAACGCGATCGGCACTCTCGGCAGTGGAGAGCCGGTGGGCGATGGTCACCACGGTGCGGCCACTGGTCAGCTTGTTGAGGGCATTGTTGATTCGGACCTCTGTGGCCGGGTCGACGGCCGAGGTCGCTTCGTCGAGCACGAGCACGTCGGGGTCGGCGATGGCGGCGCGCACCAGGGTGACCAGCTGACGCTCGCCCACAGATAGGGACCCGCCTCTCTCTCCGACCGGTGTGTCGAGGCCTTGTGCCATCTCACCGAGCCAATCGGCGAGCCCGAGCCGGTCGAAGGTGGCTAGGAGCGTGGAGCGGTCGGCGCCCGGGGAACCCATTCGCACGTTGTCGGCGATGGTGCCACGGAAGAGAATGCCCTCCTGGGGGACCATCACCACACGGTCACGCAGCGAGTCGAATTGAACCTGACGCAGGTCGACCCCACCGATCTCCACCTTGCCCGACGACGGGTCCATGAGTCTCGTCAGGAGCTTGGCGAATGTGGTCTTGCCGGAACCGGTCTCGCCGACCACGGCGACACGTTGCCGCGCCGGTATCTCGACATCGACATCGGTCAGGGCAGGGGTGCCGTCCGCCTGGAGGGCGGTCTCGCCGGGGCGGGGGTATCTGAACTCGACATCGGTGAAACGCACCCCCAGGGGCTCGTGAGGCAGTTGAACGCCGTCTGGTCCGGGATCGGCCACGTCGGGGGCAATCTCGAGGATGTCCAACACCCGGCTCCAGCCCGCCACCGCGGTCTGTGCCTCGTTGACCGCCTCTCCCATGAACTGGACTGGCTGCACGAAGAGCTGAACCAGGAACAGGAACGCGATCACGGTGCCCACGGTGGTCGACCCGCTGACGGCGAGGAGCGTGCCGACGA
>JBAPYG010000075.1:0-4754 GCA_049284615.1 Acidimicrobiia bacterium | reverse complement strand
GTCGCTGCTGTCGATCGACCAACACCCCCGCATCGTGAGGGACTTCTTCTTCGGGAACACCGTCGAGTACCCCGCGGAGGCCGCCGGCTTCGATGTGTGGATGTCGGTGCTGTTCATCGCCGTCGTGGCGGTCGTGGCCGTCGTGTTCGTCAGGGCCCGTTACCGGAGGTTGGCATGACAGCCACCATCGTCGTGGACGAGCTGTCCAAGTGGTTCGGAGCCAAAGTCGCCGTGAGCGAAGTCTCGATCGACTTCAGCCCCGGGGTCACCGGTCTCCTCGGGCCCAACGGTGCCGGCAAGACCACGTTGATGCGTGTGATCGCCGGCCTGCAGAGGCCATCTCAGGGCGCGGTCTCGGTCCTGGGCGAAGATCCGAGGGCCCACCCGGCCATCTATCAGAAGATCGCCCTCGTCCCGGAGGACGAGGCCATCTATGAGCGTCTGACCGCTCGCAAGTTCGTCGAGCTGGCCGCCCGTCTGGCCAAGGTGGACGACGCCAAGGGCCGAGCCACCCATGTTCTCGAGACGGTGGGCCTCACCGACTCCGCGGAACGTCTCCTCGGCGGATTCTCCAAGGGGATGCGTCAGAGGGCGAAGGTGGCCGCCGCCCTCGTCTCCGACCCCGATGTCTTGCTCCTCGACGAGCCCCTCAACGGCGCCGATCCGTTGCAGCGAGCCCACCTCATCGCCCTGTTCCGGGATCTGGGCCAATCGGGCCGCACCCTGCTGGTTTCCTCACACGTCCTCGCCGAGGTGGAGCGCATGACCGAGCGCGTCGTCGCCATGGTCGACGGGCGTCTCGCTGCGGTGGGGAGTGTCTCCGACATTCGTGGTGCCATGACGGACAAGCCGAGGCTCGTCTTCGTTGAATCCACCGACCCGCGGGGTCTGGCCGCTGCCCTCATGGCGACCGACGGGGTGATTGGAGTCCACATCGAGTCGGGCCGGCTCCGGGTCGAGGCGTCCGATGCCGGCGACCTGGCCAGACGACTTCCCGGCATCGCCGTCGAGAGAGGCATCGGCATCAGCCGCCTCGAGCCCGCCGACGAGTCCCTCGAGTCGGTGTTCCGCTATCTCGTCGAGGGAGGGTCGTGACCCTCGCACTGCATCTGTATCGAAGGATGATGCGGCGAGGTCGGCTGATCAGCCTCGTGGCTCTGTCGTCGGTTCCCGCACTCGCGTTCTGGCTGGCGGCCTACGACGCCAGTCCTGGAGAGACCGACCTCCTCTACTCGGACATCCTCTCCACCGTCGGCTTCTCCTACGCCATCGCCACGCTGATCCTCACCGTGGCCACGCTGCGAGAGGAGAGGGACTCGGGGACGCTCCCCTACATCTACATGCGGCCGATCCCGCGCTGGTCGATGGCGGCCTCGTCCATAGGCGCCGGAATTGCGGCCGCACTCACACTGGCGCTGGGTGGCTGGGTCGTCTCGTTCCTCGCCGTTCTCGCGGTGGGGGCGTCCCCGGCGACAGGTCTGACCGGGCTCGTCCAGTTCGTCGCGGCCGGTGTCGGCTACGCCGCCGTTTTCGTGCCACTCGGCTATCTGGTGCCCAGGGCAATCCTGGTCGGCCTGGGTTACATCGTCGTGGTCGAATCGATACTCGCGGCGGTCGTGACGGGTCTGGCCAACCTGTCGATCTGGAGGATCGCCCTCTCCATCTATGCCGACATAGCTGTGGGTTGGGACACCCAGAACGCAGGCGATGTGCTCGGCCCGATCACACCGGGGATCGGTGGCGGCGTTGCCAAGCTGGCCGGCATCCTCGTCATCGGCTTCGCCATCCTCACCTGGGCCCTGAAGCGACGCGACGCCCTGTAGCCGGCCGCGCGACCGTTCTGTGAGGGTTATCTACCAGGGCCTGGTAGATAACCCTCACAGAACGGGATCGCTAGTACTCGTCGTCGGGTCGACGCTGCTTCGAGGGTTGCACTCGAGGCGGCTCGCCGGGCATCTTCGGGTAGTGGGGTGGCCAGGGGGCATCGCCGATCCCATCGGCCTCATCGCGAGCAACCCAGTCCATGAGGGTGTCGATCCTGCCCGCCGCCTCGTCGATGCCCAGGGTGAGGTCGCCGACGTCCTCCCAGCGTTCGGCGAATGAACCGAGCGGAAATCGCTCGATCTCGATGTCGGGGAGCTCCTCCCAGCGGAAGGGTGCGGACACGAAGCCGGTGGGACGGACGCCATAGGCAGAGGAGACAGTCTTGTCTCTGGCGTTCTGGTTGTAGTCGACGAATATCCCCTTGCGCTCCTCCTTCCACCAGCTCGTGGTGACGAGCCCATCCATGCGTCGCTCCAGCTCTCTGGCGAAGGCGAGGACGGCCCGTCTCGTCTGGAAGAAGTCCCAGAGCGGCTCGATGCGCACATAGACATGGATGCCGCGGCTGCCCGATGTCTTGGGCCACCCGACGAGACCCAGCTCGTCGAGCAACTCCTTGGCGCCTGCAGCCGCCTGTCTCACCTCGCCGAAGCCAAACCCGTCGGTGGGGTCGAAGTCGAAACGGAGCTCATCCGGATGGTCGATGTCCTCGTAGCGAACCGGCCAGGGGTGAAAGTCGAGACAGCCCAGCTGCGCCAGCCGAATGACGTCGGCCTCGCCGATGGGAACGTTCATCCGACCGGGCCGCTGTGAGGGGAACCTGATCTGCACGGTCTCGAAGGGCGTGTTCTTCGCTGCCCGTTTGTGGTAGATCGGGTCGACGGTCACGTCCTGCATGTATCGCTTCAGCATCGTCGGGCGGCGGCTGATCCCCCGGGCGGCCCCGGCCGCCACCGTCGCGAAATGGTTGATCACGTCTAGCTTCGTCCAGCCCTGCTCCGGGAACACGACCCGATTCGGGCTCGAGATGCGGACATCCTCGCCACCGACGCTGACAGACGTCTGATCAGGCATCGGCGCGTATCGTGAGCTGGTTCATGTGACCCCGAAGATTAGGTAGGAGACGATGGTCGAACCGTTCGCCCAGCCCACTGCCGAAGACATCTCCCGTATGGAGCGGACCCTGGCCCCGATAGCCTTCAACCGGACCTGGGAGCTGCTCGATGCCGAGGAGCTGTCCCGAGAGCAGGAGGAGGAGATGTTGGCTGCCTCTTTCGCCCAACGTCACCATTGGTATCACGTAGGCACGGTCCGCAATCATGCCATCGCCGACTGGCAGGTGTCCCGGGTGGCAGCCGTCCTCGGATATGCCGACCTCGCCCGGCGTTTCGGAGAGCGATCACTGGAGATCGCACAGGAGAACGATCTCGACGCCTTCGTGACCGGATTCGCCCACGAGGCAATCGCCAGGGCCGCGGCCGACGTCGACGACGTGGAGACGTTCACCGAGCACCTCGATCTGGCCCGTGGCATGCTCGCCGAGATCGACGACGACGAGGACCGGGACCTCCTGGCCACCGATCTGGCGGACATGAGTGAGAGTTGAGCTCCCCGGCCCGTGTGGCGGCTACTTGTAGAAGGGGAGCCGCTTCAGCAGCTTGAGCAATGGGCCGAGCAGTCGCTGGTATCTCGGGTAGCCCATCCCCCCGAGCGGGGCGAAGGCAGCCCCGATCTTCTGGACCGCGACCGTCTGAGGCTCCGTGTACTTGAGCAGGCCCTCGGCGCCGTGTCGCCGACCCTTGCCCGATGCCTTCATGCCCCCCATTGGGGCGTCGTAGGACGACCAGGCGGCGGCGTACCCATCGTTGACACCCACGGTGCCGGATTGAATCCGGGAAGCGATCTCGACGCCCCGGGCCGTGTCGCCGGTCCAGACGCTTGCATTCAGCCCGAACTCGGAGTCGTTCGCCTCACCGATCGCCTCTTCGACATCGTCGAAGCCGTAGATCGAGACCACCGGTCCGAAGGTCTCGGTCCGACAGAGGTCCATCGCCACATCGACGTCGGTGAGGATGGTTGGCTCGTAGAAGGTGGGCCCGATATCGGGGCGGGGCTTGCCCCCGGTGAGGAGAGTCGCCCCCTTCTCGATCGCATCTTCGACATGGGCGTGGACCCTTGCTAGGTGCTCGGGATCGATCATCGCCGACAGGGCCGATGAGAAGTCCAGATCGCGGTTCATGGGAAGGCCACGCGTGTGGTCGACCAGACGTTCGGTGAACACGTCCCTGATCTCCTCGGCGACGTAGATCCGCTCCATCGAGATGCAGAGCTGCCCGCCGTTGGCGTAGACCGCCCGACTGATTCCCGGGATGGTCTTGTCGAGATCGGCGTCGGCGAGCACGAGGGCCGCGTTCTTGCCGCCCAACTCCATCGATACGCCGATGAGACGACGCCCGGCCTGCCCGGCCACCAACCTGCCCACCTCGGTCGATCCGGTGAACATCACAAAGTCGACGTTCTCGATGAGGGTCGGCCCGAGCTCGTCCCCGGGGCCGGTGACCACCTGAAGCACGTTGTCGGGCAAGCCCGCCTCGTCGAGGAGACGAGCCCCGTAGAGCAACGAGAAGGGTGTCTTCTCATCGGGCTTCGCCACGACCGTATTCCCGGCCAGCAGCGCAGGGATCACGTCCGAGATCGCCAGCGTGAAGGGGAAGTTCCACGGGCTGATACTGCCCACGACGCCGATGGGGTGGTGGTACTCGTATGCCGTCGTGAAGCCAGGCAAAGAGACGGCGCGGCGCTTCCTGCGCAAGAGGGCAGGCCCGGTCTTCATGTAGTAGCGGGTGGAGGCGACCGTGTCGTAGACCTCCTCGAAGGCGGGGATGCGAGCCTTGCCCGCTTCGAGCTGGATGATGTCGAGGGCGGTGTCGGCG
>JBAPYG010000074.1:0-2716 GCA_049284615.1 Acidimicrobiia bacterium | reverse complement strand
GTCTCGGGGTCGCAGTGGCCCTTTCGAGGTGATGCTGGTCACACCGGACCTGGCGCTGGATCTCTGGGAACAGGACGCACCGGCATCTCGTCATCTCGCCTTCGGAATGGACCGTGTCACCTTCGATGCCGCCTTCGACCGAATTCGGGAGGGCGGCACCACATACGGAGACGGTCCGTCGACGCCGGCCAACATGCGCGGCCCAGGACGTTCGAGTGGAGTCCACGGCCAGACCGATTCGATCTACTTCCACGATCCCAGCGGGCACATCCTCGAGATACTCACATACGACATCGGTTGAGCCCTTGGCGCCGGCGTCGGACTTCGAGCTAAGTAGGACGAAAGACCTAGCCAGCCGACCGGCACTTTGTCCGAGAACATCCTATGCGCAGGCGATACGCTCGTTGGGATGTCGACGTGCCTCGCCCGGACGACACCATCGACGAACCTCGCGACATGGAGCGCGTATCGCTCGGAGCCCGACTCAGCCGCGCCAGACACATTGATCGCCGGACGCCTTGGGGCCGGCATCCAGATGGCGATGCCGCCCGCCTCCCCCCAGAAGACACCTCGGGCGCCCCGCACGACCCGAGGGACGGGTGAATCGAAACACGATCGCTACGAGCGTGTGTCAGAGACCATTTTCCGGATTCACAGCGATCACGATTTTTCCGACGTGACCTTTCTCCTGGAAGGCGGCTTGCGCCTCCGCTAGGCGTCGAAGCGGATAGATCTCCGAGATGAGGGGGCGCACATCGCCCCTCTCGACACTCTCGACGAGCCTCCCGAAGACACCCGTGTCGAGAACCGTGCACCCGAAGAAGCTGAGGTCCTTTAGATAGAGCTTGCGCACGTCCAACTCAACGAGCGCCCCTCCGATCGCCCCGGCGACCACATAGCGACCCCCTGGCCGGAGGACGTCTAGGAGCAAATGCCATTGATGTCCTGCGACGAGGTCGACAACCACATCGACATTTCCGCGACCCAGCTCCCCCACATAGTCCGCATCTCGGTCGATTGTGAGGTCGGCACCGAGCTCCCGCATTGTCTCAGCCTTCTCTGGGCTGGTCACGGCCACAACCCGGGCTCCCCGTGTCTTCAGAAGCTGAACCGCTGCCGAACCAACACCGCCGGAGGCCCCGGTCACCAAGACGGTCTCTCCCTGCCCAGCGTCCGAGCGAGTGAGCATGTTTTCTGCGGTCGAGTAGGAACACGGAAAAGACGCCAGTTCGACATCGCTGAGCGGACTGGCGACACGGTGCGCATGGCGAGATGCAACACGGGTGTACTCGGCAAAGCCTCCGTCGCAATCCGAGCCCAAATACCACGCGGATTGCAGTCCGTGCCCATCGGCCTCGCGGATGCAGGGCTCCACCAAGACTCGCTCACCCACTCGGGACTGTTCGACGCCAGGGCCAACTGCAACGATTCTCCCGCAGACGTCGGCCCCTTGTATACGGGGGAACGTCACAGGCTCGCCCGACCAACTGGCATCCTCGGAATACCAGCCAGTCCGCATGTTGATGTCCGTGTTGTTGACGGCAGACGCCCCCACACGAATCAATACGTCTCCGTCTTGTGGTTCGGGCACGGCTAGGTCGTCTCTCCACTCGAGACGATCCGGACCGCCCGAGCCGGTGAGCACCACGCCATGCATGAGCTCAGGAATCACCATGAGAAGCACCGAAATCGATCATTCAGACCAACTGAGATCGCGATCTCACCCAAACGGGTGCCCGGATGCGCTCCATCGACGCGAGCGACCCTCCGAACCAAGGACGATCAGCCCCCAAACGACGTCGTGCGACGCCATCGCCTGCCCCGCGACTCCCGTCGATAGTGCTGATGGAAACCAAGCCCCAGGGCCAGAGCCGTCGCGGCGCCTACGAGCAACCAGCCGACGACGCCGTCGCGCAACGAGTTCACCAAGAGCCAGCCGACCCCGAATCCGGCCGACACTCCGTAGAAGAAGCGGGCCTGAGGCATCACTCCGAACTTAGTGGCGAGATCGCAATAGATCCCAAACAACGCGAATCATTCCGCAACGATCTAACACCCGACCGGCCGAGGTTGTAGAACCCGTAGCCAGGGCTCCCCTCATGGCCATCTCCCACTCGACGGTTGACCCGAGCCGCACGCCGTAAATGGACTTTCGGCACTGGTTCACCGCAGCGCATGGCGGAAGATCAGACCAACGGGATTGCACTGGAAAGGACCATCGTGGACATTCGATCTTCGGACGTCGGATCGAGGTCGGGAGCCGGGTCGATTCCCAATGGGAGACGGCGGATTCTCGCCCGAGTCCAGGCGGGGCTGGTGCCTACGCGAAGAGTTTGGGCGATGTTGGGTTTGCGTATCGGCCTCGCCCTGGCGTTCCAGCTTCTGTTTGCTGCAGCTTTCTCCGTCCTCGGCAACAGCTCTCCGTGGAGGTCCGCTGCCGACTGGTGGTTGGCGTCCCTCGCACTCGCGGAAATCGTCAACCTCTGGGTTCTGACCTGGGCCGCCAGAAAAGAGGGAATTCGTCTCCGCGACTTGTACAACATCCGCGGTGAGGGACGTCGCGATGACCTGAAGTGGCTGGCGTTGGGACTGCTCGGAGCAGCCCCGCTGGCATTGATTCCGGGAGTCCTGCTGGCAAATGCCCTCTTCGTCGATGCGGAAGTCGCCCAGAACCTCACATTCCGCGCGATTCCGGTTTGGGCCGCATGGTCTGTGC
>JBAPYG010000073.1:0-5370 GCA_049284615.1 Acidimicrobiia bacterium | reverse complement strand
CTCATATCCCGATGGATCGGATCTATCCCTCCACCAACTGCGGCATGGTGCCGTTGGGACGAGAGTTGGCCAATTCGAAGATGAGGGCTCTCGCCCAGGGAGCCGGTCTCGTCGATTGAGCCCGACGACGAGCGCCGAGACGCACAGCGCCCGTACCGGCACCGTGCGTCCCCCTTCCGACTTGACTATCGCTTCGGCCCACCGAACGTCAGGCCGACTATCACCGGATCGTGGTCGGAGACGCGATACGGGAGCGGCTCGTAGAGAGCATCCTGGGCATCCTGTTTGAACGAGGTGTCGTAGTCGAGGATGTCGGGCTCGTCTGCGTTGATGTGGAACACGGTGAGACCGGTGACGTGATTCAACATCGAGCGTGTGGCGAAGGCCGTGTCCAGGTAGCCCAACTGCCCGTCGAAGACGTATGAGTAGGCGGCTTCGCCTTCGTGCAGCTCGACGAGGTCGGTCATGCCGCCGCTCTCCAACGTGGTGATCGGGTCTTCCATCGCATAGCTGTTGAGGTCGCCGATGGCCAGGACGCCGCTCGAGCTCGCCCCCAACTGGTCGATGAAGTCGAGAAGGGCCACAGACTGGGCGACCCGGGTCAGGTTGCAGTTGCCCTGGCCGTCCCCGAGGTCGGGGTCGCCGATGTCGTCGCACTCACTCCCCTTTGACTTGAAGTGATTCACCACGACGGTGAACTTCTGCTTGCTTCCCTTGTCCACGATCTGGCGAAAGGTCTGGGCCAGGGGCGGTCGACCCAGCGGCTCGATGTCGCCGGGTCGGGTGTCATCGAAGGCGTCGTCGTCGAGAGCCATTGGAGCTCCTTCGGGGCTCACTGTGGCGGTCCGGTAGATGATCTCGTTGCGGACCGGATAGTCGTTGTAGTGATCGGCTTCCCCGACCCAAGCCCACACATCCGACCCCTCGGCCTCGTTGAGCTCCTCGACGAGGGTGAGCACAGGATCGTGGGCACGGTCGCCGTCGTCTGTGCGTATGTCGTTTTCGATCTCCTGTATCCCGACGATGTCGGCATCGAGGGCGAGGATCCCGGCGACGAGCTTGTCCAGTTGCCGCCGGTACTCATCGGCATCGTCGGCGCCGCGACACTCCAGGGTGCCGGTCGGGCCACAGTCGTCGATCCCGTCGTCGATGTGGGTGAAGAAGTTGAGCACGTTGAAGGTCGCCACCCGGACATCCCCGTTGATGGGGGCGGGGTCGGTCGGGCGTGGGTTGGCACTTAGATAGTCGACGTTTGGCCCCTCCACTCCCGCGTCGTCGAGATGAACGGGCTGGATGCGGTAGAGACCGAACGACCAGTCCACGGTCCCGGTCACGTCCTCGAGTATGTCGCCGCCCCGGAAGGTGTGATCGAGGGTGAAGACCTCGCCGTCCGGGTGGATCGCCGGGTCCGGGTTCTGAGTGGATCGGGCGTCGTCCAGAGTGATCCTCCCCAGGGCATTCTGCTCGGTCACCGCATTGGCCGCCGCCCCGGGCTCGGCGACATGGGTTCCCTGGTATTGGCGCTCGTCGGTGAGGACGATCTCCCCGAAGCGGTCGAAGTTGAAGTACTCAGAGATGAACAGGTCCTGGGGGAAGGTGACCAACATGCCTTCGTACGCCTCCCAGTCGGTGATCGCAGACACGGGCAAGGAGACCACGGTCGCGTCGACCTGGTCGTCATCGTGGCCGACCACAGTGACATTCGTCACGTCGGTGATCTCTGTCAGACCGTTGAACTCGGTAGCAGTTCCGGTGACCTCGACGATGTCGCCAAGGCTCACCTCGTCTCTTGGGGCGAAGACGAAGATGCCCTCGGAGGTAGCGGGGTCGGCGTCGGCGTCCGAGCTCTCCTCTTGCAGGTTGAAGCCGCCGAGCTGTTGACCGAGCTCGTTGCCCTGGAAGTCGCCGACCACCACGCCCTCGACGATCACCGGCTTGCCCAGATAGGGCGTATCCGGCCCGTCGCCCTGCACTTCGTGGATGAAGTGCTTCTCGGGGACGAGTGAGCAGTCACCGGGATCGCCGGGTGTGTCCTGGCCACCGGCGAAGGCTCCGATCTGCCAACCGGCTGGATCGCAGTCGAACACGTGCCCCGGCACGAAAGAGCCGTCGGGACCTACGACCGTGGGGCTGTAGTACCGGTCGCCGCCATCCGGGTCCTGCACGAGCGACACCCAATCCACGACCGAGGTCCACGGAGTGGAGTCGAGGGCTCCGTCGTCGTCGGTGTCCAAATCGGCCCCGTTGGCGCCGGTGAACCCCGCAACAAGCATGTGAGTGACATTGTCACCGTTCTCGAAGCCGAGCGTGGTCGTCAGGTCGGCGGTGCCGAGGGTGAATGTGGCCTCGGCAGCCACGAAGAAGCCGTCGGCATCGAGGCTCCCGCCGGTCAGTTCTGTCACCGACTCGATGACTCCAGACCCGGCCGAGCCGTCTCCGATGACCAGATACGTGAGATCGTCGATCGACGCACCGGCCGGGCCGGTGAGTTCGAAGTACTCGTCCGGGTCATCGCCGCCAGGCTGATCGATGCGGATCTCGTTGATCGTGACGCCCGGGCCGGCCGCGAAAACGGTCGCCGGGATCAGTCCGGCGACCGTGGCGAGGACGGCGATGACGATCGTGTTGCGGTGCTTCACGTGACTCCTCTGACTACGTAGGGACCGTACGTGCCCCGATGCCGGTGTCTTCAAACCATCCGGGCCAAACGACATGCGCTCAGAGCATCGAGATGACCACCGGTAGCGTGGCCGCGGAGATCAAGGTCCCGACCAGCACCACCGACGTGACGTAGTCGGCCTCCAGGTCGTGCTCCAGAGCGATGAGAGACGTGAACACCGCGGCCGGCATCGCAGCCTGGAGGATCACGACTTCCGAAGCGATCCCGTCCAGGACCAGCAGGGTCACCGCCAGCCATGCGATGAGAGGGGAGACGATCAGCTTGATAGAGATGGGCAGACCGACCCGTGGCGAGGGCAAGGCGCGAGGCATCCCTGCCAACTGGATCCCCAGGGTCAGGAGCATCACCGGGATCATTGCCGCCGCCAGGAGTGACACCGGCCGGTCCAACCAGATGGGGAGGCTGGCGTCGGTCAGGTTCACGCCGAGTGCGGGGATCACCGCCAGGGCCAGAGGCGACGCCACGGCCGTGCCGGCGGCGCGCAAGATCGACCCATGTCGTACAGACGCCAGGCCCACACCGGTGAGTATCCCGAGAGTGTTCACGGTCACCATGACGATCCCGGCGATCGGCAAGGCCCCACTACCGAACGCAAAGACGCTGATGGCCAGGCCGAAGTTCCCCACGTTGCCGTGGATCGAGGTGAGCACAGTGGCGGCCAGCGTCGAGAACGAGGCACCCACCAACCTCATGACCAGCGCGGCGAGGAGACCGGCACCGATCATCGTGAGTGCGGCCGCGGCCACGACCTTGAAGACGACATCGGGGTCGATCTCCGCCGTGGACAAGACATCGAAGATGAAGGCCGGGCCGAGGACCCAGTAGGCCAGGGTTGCCAGGGCCCTCGGCTCGACGCCCACGGTGCGGGCGATGGCGAAACCGACGGCCACGATGGCGAACACCGGGACGAGCACGTCGATGAGGACCTGGAGCATGGCGACGACGGTAGATGCTCGTCGGCCCGGTCAGCCTCCCGGCGTGATCTCGGCGTAGCCACCGCCGAAGCCACGCGACATGAAGTCTCCGATCCCGCGGATCCCGTCCCCGGCGACTCGGAGTGGGCTTCCCGCCGGCATCGATGGGCCGATCACGGCGAGAGCCACTGCGACGACGAGCAGAACCACCACGAGGACGAACAGTCGTCGCATCAAAGCCACCCGATGCCGAACATAGGCTCCCACCCGAAGGCCCCGCAGCACGTGGGGCCATGGCCCCAACCGCCAGAGGACATCCCCGCCGGGGCCACGAGCGATGGTGACCGTGGATGGGAGGGGAAGCACGACATGGCCCACAAGCTAGTTAGCCAGACTCCACCGGTAGGTTTCAACCATGCGGTCCTTGCTCGTGTCCTTGCTGGTGCTCGCCGCCTGCACCGTCGACGGGGGAGAGCCTCCATCAACCGGGCCGAACTCCGCGACGAGCCCGACAACAGCCGCTCCGACGACCACTTCTCCCGAGTCGGAGAGTGCCACAAGTCTTCCCGGTGAGACGACGACATCCCGAACCGAGGAGGCCCTGGTCATCGAGGCGTTTCCCGTCCCCGCCGGCTCCCGCCCACATGACGTGGCGCCCGCGGCCGACGGTGGGGTCTGGTACACCGCTCAGGGCTCTGGTGAGCTCGGTTGGCTCGATCCCGCGACCGGGGAGACCCGACATGTCGCCCTCGGAGCGGGGTCACGCCCCCATGGGGTGATCGTCGACGACGAGGGGACGCCGTGGATCACCGACGGGGGGCTCAACGCCATCGTCTCGGTCGACCCCGTCAGCGAGGAGGTGACCATCCACCCGTTGCCGGATACGTCGAGCGGAGCGAACCTGAACACGGCCGTCTTCGATGAGAACGGGACATTGTGGTTCACGGGACAAGACGGTGTGATCGGTCGTCTCGACTCGACCGGGGAGATCGAGGTCCACCCTGCCCCGGGTGGCGCGGGGCCATATGGGATCACGGCGACCCCGGACGGGTCGGTCTTCTTCGCATCCCTCGCAGGTTCCTACGTGGGTGAGGTGGAGGATGACGGGACCGTCAGAGTTCTCGAGCCGCCCACACCTGGGCAGGGCGCCCGCCGGGTGTGGAGCGACTCGTCGGGCTCGGTGTGGGTGAGTGAGTGGAACAGCGGCGGTGTCAGTCGCTACGACCCGTCGACAGGGGTCTGGGCCTCCTGGGAGCTGCCCGGGCAGGCGGCCACATACGCGGTCTATGTGGACGACGCCGATGTGGTCTGGCTCAGTGACTTCGGGGGCAACGCCATAGTTCGCTTCGACCCGGTCACCGAGACCTTCACCCGGGTCGCTCTGCCCCACGAGCCCGGCGAGGTTCGTCAGCTCCACGGACGACCCGGAGAAGTATGGGGCGCGGAGTCGGCGGCAGACCATCTCGTCCTGATCCGGACGGGCTGATAAAGAACCCGGTCCTCCGCGCCGATGGATCGATCATGTGGATGAGGGGGATACTCAGTGTGCTGTGCTTGGCGATGGCTGCTGGCGCTGTCGGGCTCTGGGATTGCGCCACGTCGGTCATCAACATATTCAGCGGAGACCCTCTGGCACTCTGCGCCACGGTGGCCGGCTTCGACATCGCCGATCTGCCGGTGGTGGCTGCCGGGGTCATGGCGATTGTCATCGTTGTGCTCGTCTTGACCTGGTTGCCGGTCCTGAGGGCTCGACGTCGCCGGGTCAGAGCCGCGCCA
>JBAPYG010000072.1:0-4723 GCA_049284615.1 Acidimicrobiia bacterium | reverse complement strand
GGCAGCGGTCCGTGATGTCATCGAGAATCTCACTGGCCTCGGGATCGACTACTACGTTCTGGTCGACCTCACCGGCTTCGCCGATGTCGTCGACGCCTTCGGCGGCGTGACGTTGGATGTGAAGGCCGCGGTGGACGGGCCGCTCTATGACGTCTCCACCGGCGGCTACGAGATGGTCAACATCCCCATCGGCGTCCAGCATCTCGACGGGGCACACGCCCTGGCCTACTCCAGGGCTCGCTATGGATCTTCGGACTACGCGCGGATGGCGCGACAGAGGTGCGTCCTCGCCAACATGGCATCGCAGGCTGACCTGCTGACTCTCTTTCGGAGGCTTGGCAGGCTCCTCGATGCGGTCGAGGCCAATCTCGACACCGATCTGACGTCCGACATCATCTCCGACCTCATCCGACTCACCCCGCGAATCGAGACGGCCGCGATCAGGCTCATCGGCTTCGACCAAAGTTGGGGGTCGGGCACCACGGCATCGGGGAGGGCGGTGCCTGACATCGAGCGCATTCGCGACGCGGTGCGTCACACGATCGAGGACCCGGGCGCCGCCGCCGAGCTCGGGGCCACGAACGCAGCCACCGATTGCTGACGACCTATCGTCCCCACGTGACCATGCGGGACGATGAGCTTCGGGCCGATATTCGCAGGCTGGGCAACCAGCTGGGCGCAGCCCTGGTGCGCCAGCACGGTCAGGGCCTCCTCGATCTGGTCGAGGAGGTCCGCTCGTTGGGCAAGTCGGCCCGTCGTGGCGGGAGTGAGGCGGCATCCGGTGACCTCCACGACCTCCTGACCAGGCTCGACACGACCGAGGTCATTCCGCTGGTGCGAGCGTTTACTACCTACTTCTACCTGGCGAATGTCGCCGAGCAGGTCCATCGAATCGAGGAGATGGCCAGCGACGATCGTTATCTGAGGGCCACCGTCGACCGGATCCTGGCCGCCCACCTCGACCAGGAGCTCCTGGACGACGTCCTCGCGCGCTTCGAGGTTCGCCCCGTCTTCACCGCGCATCCCACGGAGGCCGCTCGCCGTTCGATCCTGAACAAGAGAGGCGATTTGGCGAATCTCATAACCGAGCGCATCGCCACCCAGAATCCCGACCAGATCGACCGGATCGACCGGCGCACCGCCGAGCTCATCGACCAGATCTGGCAGACCGACGAGCTTCGCACCGAGCGCCCCTCGGTCGTCGACGAGGCGCGGTCCGCCCTCTACTACCTGGTGGCCATGGCCCATGACGTGCTTCCAGGACTGGGTGAGATCATCGCGGGTCAGCTCGACCGGCTCTCACCGGGATCGCCACCGGTGGCCCTCAGATTCGGCACCTGGGTCGGGGGCGACCGGGATGGGAACCCGGGGGTGACCGCCGACACCACTCTCGAAGCTCTGGCGCTGCAGCACGATCGGGGGCTGACGCTCCTCATCGAGGAAGTGGAGCGTCTGAGCGAGGAGCTGTCCATGTCGAGCCTGCTGGTCGAGCCCGGTCACGACCTGGTCGGCTCTCTGGCCCGGGACCGACAAGACCTGCCCTCCGTATGGCAACGAGAACGCGCGCGCACCGCCGACGCCCCATACCGCCTGAAGTGCTCATATGTCCACGCCCGGCTGATCAACACTCGGGCTCGGATCAAGAACGAGTCCCCGCACCTGCCCGGCAAGGACTATGCCCATCCCGATCAGCTCCTGGCCGACCTGGACCTCATGGCCGACTCGCTGCGGGCCTCACGCGGCGAGCTGATCGCCGCCGGTGCGGTGGCCAGGGTCAGACGGGCGGTCGAGATGCTCGGGTTCCAGATGGCGGTCCTCGACATCCGACAGCACTCGGCCCGGCACACGGCCGCCGTCACAGAGCTCTTCGCCAACGTCGGCATGGTCGTCGACGACGATCCCGACGGCGGCAACCGCCTCCGAATGCTCTCCGAGGAGCTGACCCAGCCGCGGCCTCTCTCCGGGCCTACCACCTCCCTCGAGGTGGAGAACGCGGAGACCCTGGCCACCTTCCAGTCCATCCGTGAGGCCCATCGCAGGTATGGCCGTCAGGTGATCGAGAGCTACATCATCTCGATGACCGAATCGGCGGCCCAGGTGCTGGAGGCGGCGGTGCTGGCCCGTGAGGCCGGGCTCATCGATCTCAACCGGGGCATCGCGGACATCGGCCTGGTGCCACTGGTGGAGACCATCGACGACTTACAGCACTCCGGGAGCCTGCTCGAGGGTCTTCTCGGCGATCCGAGCTACCGGCGGCTCGTGGCCCTTCGCGGCGACATCCAGGAGGTGATGCTCGGATACTCGGACTCGAACAAGGTGGGCGGCATCACCGCCTCTCAATGGGAGATCTACAAGGCACAACGGGTCATGCGAAACATCGCCGAGGAACATGGCGTGAGACTCCGTCTCTTCCACGGCAGGGGCGGCACCATCGGGCGCGGTGGTGGCCCGACCCACGCCGCGATCCTCGCCCAGCCCTTCGGGACGGTCGATGGGACGATCAAGATCACCGAGCAGGGAGAAGTCATCTCGGAGAAATACGGGAACCCGGAGATCGCCTCCCGCAACCTGGAGCTCATGGTCGCCTCGGTCTTGGAGAGCTCGCTGCTCCATCGTCGATCGCGACGGTCCAAGGAGACGCTCGACCGTTGGACCGAAGCCATGGACTGCTTCGCCGCCGAGGCCTACGAGACTTATCAGGGGTTGGCCCGGAGCCCTTCTCTCGTGCCCTACTTCCTCTCGTCCACCCCGGTCGAGGAGCTCGGGAAGATGAACATCGGGAGTCGGCCGTCACGTCGTCCCGGTGCCCTCGGTGGGGTCGACGATCTTCGCGCCATCCCCTGGGTGTTCGGTTGGACGCAGACCCGTCAGATCGTCCCGGGGTGGTTTGGCGTCGGCTCCGGCCTGCGTAGGGCGCGCGCTGCGGGATACGGGGGCCCGCTCGACGAGATGGCCGCCGAGTGGTCCTTCATGCGGACCTTCCTGTCCAATGTCGAGATGACCCTCTTCAAGACGGATCTCGACATCTCGGCCAGCTACGTGGCCGAGCTGGTGGCGCCCGGGCACCGTCACCTGCTCGAGATGGTGCGGGCGGAGTACGAAACGACCATCGCCGAGGTTCTCGCCCTCCAGGGGACGAAGGAGCTCCTGGAAGACTCACCCTTGCTCCGTCGCACCCTGGGTGTGCGCGACATCTACCTAGACCCCATCAACTACCTACAGGTCTCCTTGCTGTCCCGGAGCAGGTCGGGCCATCAGTCACCGGAGCTCGACCGCGCCATCCTGCTGACGGTCAACGGGATCGCCGCCGGCATGCGGAACACGGGCTAGGCGAGGATCTCCGCCAACAGCTCGTTGAAACGCTCGGGGCGCTCCATCGGCACCCCGTGGTGGGCGTCCTCGATCGTCACCATCTCGGCGGTCGGCATCGCGTCCACGTATGGCTGCTTGTCCTCGACCGGGATGTAGTCGAGGTCGCTGGAGATGACGGTGATAGGGATCTGGGTCGCGGCCATGGCTCCGGCAACACCTCTCCAGTCGAGGATCGCCTGGAACGAGGCTCGATATGCGGCCTTGTCGTTGCGAGCCCACCGTTCCACCATGTTGGCACGCTGCTCTTCGAGGCCAGGGTCGGGGAACAACCGCTTGCTGAGCACCTCGCCGATCTTCTCCATCGTCAGCCGTCTCGTTATCACCTTCCGAATGGCCAATTGGATCCTCTGGCTGACCCTCGTGGTCTCGAACGCGGGAAGCGCGTTGACCACGATCAACTGCGCGACCAGGTCGGGCCGGTCGGCGGCGATCTGGAAGGCGACCATACCGCCCAGCGAGATCCCGATGATCGTGACCGGGGCGATGGAGAGCGTCTCCACGAGCGCTGTGGTGTCGGCGGCGAACTGAGCGACCGAATACGGCCCGGGGGGCTTGCTGGTCCGGCCATGGCCACGGAAGTCGGGTGCGAAGACCTCGAACTCCCTGGAGAGAGGGCCGATCTGCGACTCCCAATCCTCGCCCGAAGAGCCGAGACCGTGCAGGAGGAGCAGGGGCGGGCCCGAGCCCTCCTGACGCAGATGGACCGTGATGTCATTCAACGTGACCTCGGGCATCCCGGGACCGTAACCTCGGACCATGCCGATAACGATCATCGACCACCCGCTCGCGTCCGATCTGCTCACCATCCTGCGCGACCGGACGACCGAACCACCTCACTTTCGTCAGATCGCCGAGCGTCTCGGCTACCTGCTCGTGGCGGAGGCCATGTCGGACATGCAGGTAGACGATGTGGCGATCGAGACCCCTCTGGAGCCGATGACCGGGAGCCAACTCCATCGGCCGGTCGTGGCGGTGGCCGTGCTCCGCGCCGGGCTCGGGCTCCTCCACTCGGTGCTGACGCTGATCCCGGATGCCGCGATCGGGTTCGCCGGCGTGCAGCGCAACGAGGAGACCGCCGAGCCCGTGGAGTATTACACCAAGTTCCCGACGCTCGACTCGGCCCGCGTCCTCATCCTGGAGCCGATGCTGGCCACGGGTGGCTCTTTGTCCTGGGCCATCGACAAAGTCAAAGAGAACGGGGCCCGGGACATCGTGGCCTGCTGCGTGGTGGTCGCGCCGGAGGGCGTCGAGGCGATCGAGACGGCGCATCCTGATGTGCGCGTGGTGGCCGCCGCACTCGACCGGGAGCTCAACCCCAGCTTCTACATCGCCCCGGGTCTCGGCGACATGG
>JBAPYG010000071.1:0-5037 GCA_049284615.1 Acidimicrobiia bacterium | reverse complement strand
GATGAGCCGATGGTCGCGATGTCGTCGGCGCCGAGATGGGTGGCATGGACGAGGG
Source organism: Acidimicrobiia bacterium (assembly GCA_049284615.1). Lineage (GTDB taxonomy): Bacteria > Actinomycetota > Acidimicrobiia > Spongiisociales > ZC4RG35 > JANQRA01. The sequence continues at coordinate 4,982 of JBAPYG010000071.1, read as the reverse complement.
TCGTCCCGGGGCGGAGCAGGCCCGTGTCTGCGAGGAGACCCGTGGGGGTGAGCCCGGTCGCCTCGAGACATTCGGTGTTCTCGGCGGGCTGCTCGGAGAGGTGGATGTGAACCGGCAGGCCGCTGTCGGACTCTGCCACGAGTCGAAGGCCCGACTGTGGGACTGCCCGGACCGAATGGGGGGCGAGCCCGACCCTGACATCGTCCGCATCGGCGTGAGTGGCCGCCAAGGTCGTCGCCCGCTCGATCCACCTCTCAGGTGTCGCATCTCGAAACCGCCGTTGCACCGCGCCGAGGGGTCGGTCGTCGAATCCGGCGTTGAAGTACCCAGCGTCGAGGAGGCATATCCCGATCCCGGCGCTGCGTGCCGCGCGGATCAGGGCTTCGCCCATCTCGTTGGGATCCTCATATGGCGTCCCTCCCGGTTGGTGGTGGACATAGTGGAACTCACCGACCGTCGTGACGCCGGCGAGGGCCATCTCGATGAACACGGCGGTGGCTATCGCCTCGTAGCTCTCCGGCGTCAATGAGCTCGCGAGCTCGTACATCTTCTCCCGCCATACCCAGAAGTCGCCGCCTTGGCGGTGGGTGCGGCCTCGGAGGAGACGATGAAAGGCGTGTGAGTGAGTGTTGACGAGCCCGGGCAGGACGATGCCGTCGAGACGCTGGGCAGTGTCGTCTGGTCCGGACTCGATTGCGGTGATGACGCCGTCGCTCGTTTCGATGACGATCCCGGTGCTCAGAGCCGGCCCCCCCAGCCAGGCCATGGGAGCGCTCCAACGGTTCACGGGTCGACCGGGCTCAGTCGATGCTCTGGCCGGGCTGGATCGTCGGGTTTCGGATGACGAGGACCGAGGCCGGAGCCAGTCGGACGAGTTTCGTCCCGGTCGATCCGAGCAGCCCTTCGTATTGGCCACGCCCGTGGCTGCCGATGATGAGGAGGTCGACGTCGGCGTCCTTCACTTTGGCCAGGATGGTGTTCGCCGTCTTCGATTCCGTCGCTCGCCACGTTCCCTTCGCTTTGATGCCCCTCGTCTTCAACGCATCGACGACGGGTCTGGTCCGGGCCGCGGCCGAGCTTGCCATGGCGGCGAGCACCGGTGAGTCGACCGTGGCCCGCGGCTCCGGGGGCAGCGAGGACACGAGCCGCTCTGCGGCGCGATCGCCGGCGCCCAGGGTCTGGCCGGCCTCGTGGGCGATCTGGGCAGCACCACTGACGCCCGACTGACCCAGGCCGCGAAGGAACTCGGTGGGCACGTTCATCGCCGTGAAGACGATCACCTCGTCATCCTCGTCGTACCACCGCGCCACGGCGTCGGCGGCGCGTTCCTTGTCGAGGACGCCGTCTGTTGCTACGAGAATGTTCAAAGGTCGTCTCCAAGCGGTCGCCCGATCGTAGGTCGACCACCGCCTCCGATGTCGGACGGGCCCGATCCACACGACCCTCGCCGCGATGGCCCTGTTAGGTTCAGGGACGAGCGATCACCGGCAATGCGGTGCCTCGATGGGCAGAACGAGTCGGTGGTTGCTGTGCGCCCAGCGAATCGAGGAGGCACATGTCAAGCGGCGGCGAGGAGATCATTCGGCTCGAGAACGTATACAAGATCTTCGGTCCGCAGCCGCATGGTCGGGCGTTCGACCTGGTCAGGGCGGGCTACGGCAAAGACGAGGTACTCCGTCGCTCCGGGCACGTCGTGGGTCTCAACGACGTCAGCTTCACGGTCACCCAGGGCGAGCTGTTCGTGGTCATGGGGCTCTCCGGCTCAGGTAAGTCCACCGCCATTCGAACCGTGAACAAGCTCCATGACGTGACCCATGGTGCCGTCTGGGTCGAAGGCATCGACGTCCAGTCGCTGAGCGGAAGTGCTCTGCAGTCGTTCCGACGGGAGAAGATGGGGATGGTCTTCCAGCACTTCGCCCTCTTTCCTCATCGCAACGTCATCGACAACGTCGGCTATGGCCTCAAGGTGCAGGGAGTGGAAAAGGAGAAGCGGGATTCGGCCTCGTTGAAGGCGCTCTCACTGGTCGGTCTCGAGCCATATGCGCTCAACGCTCCGAATGAGCTCTCCGGCGGCATGCAGCAACGTGTCGGCCTTGCCCGTGCCCTCGCCTCCGATCCGGACATCCTCCTCATGGATGAGGCGTTCTCCGCTCTCGACCCCCTGATTCGTCGTCAGATGCAGGACGAGATGATGGAGATACAGGCTGCGCTCAACAAGACGATCCTCTTCATCACCCACGATCTCAACGAGGCGCTTCGCATCGGCGACCGTGTTTGCATCATGAAGGATGGGGCTGTCGTGCAGATCGGCACGCCGGAGGAGATCCTCACCAAGCCGGCCACCGGTTACGTGGCCGAGTTCGTCCAGGATGTCGACCAGGGCAGGGTGATCGAGGTGCGCGAGATCATGCAGGAGCCCCATCCGATCGCACGTGGATCGACCCTGCAGCAGGCGATCGCGGCGATGGGCGAGCGTATGGGCTCGTTCGTCGTCGACGGAGAAGGCCGCCCCCGCGCGGTCCTCACCGCTGCCGCCGGCCTACGAGCCTCGGTGAATGGGATCAGCGACATCGAGGACTCACTCAGTGAGGACTTCGACCGCGCCCCGCCCCATGCCACACTCAACGACGTCTACCACGCCGCAGGCAAGGGGCGGCCCATCGCTGTGGTGGACGAGAGCGACGTCCTGGTTGGGGTCCTCGATCCTCGGGAGATCATGGAGGAGATGGGGCGGGTCGAACGGCTCATCGACGGTTTCGAGCGTGAGGTCTTCATGTGATCCCGTTAGCCCAGGCGCAGACCGATCCGAGCTTTCCCAGCAACCTGACCCTCGACAAATGGGAGATCCCGTTTGGTGACTGGATGGATCAGGCTGTGGACTGGATCGCCGTCAACCTTCAGGGGCTGCTTCGTGTGATCGAGTGGCCATTCGACACCCTGATCGACGCTGTGGTCCGCAACTTCCTCGTCGATATCTCCTGGGTCTGGGTCGTGCTGGGCATGGCGCTCATCGCCACACTCGTGCGCAACATCAAGGTCGGCCTCTTCGTCGCCGTGGCTCTCTTCATCTGCGGGATCCTGGGCAACGCGTATTGGGTCGAGACCGCTCGGACGATCGGGTTCATCGCAGTGGCTGTGTTCCTCTGCGTCCTGATCGGGATCCCGGTGGGGATCGCGGCGGGTCGTTTCGACGGTGTGTGGCAGGTGACGAGACCAATTCTCGACGCGATGCAGGTCGTCCACTCCTTCGTCTACATGCTCCCCTTCATCTTCTTCTGGGGCATCGGCGAGGTCTCGGCGACGATGGTCACGATGATCTTCGCTCTGCCTCCACTGATCCGCCTGACCAATCTCGGCATCCGTCAGGTCCCCGGCGATGTCGTCGAGGCGGCGCGTGCCCAGGGGGCGCCCGAGTGGAGGGTCCTGCTGGACGTGCAGCTCCCGCTGGCCCGACCGGCGATCATGACCGGTATCAACCAGACTCTGCTCCTGGCGATATCGATGTTGGGGATCGCAGCCATCATGGGCGCCGGGGGTCTGGGCACGATACTGTTCCGGGCCCTCTCCAACCAGGACGTCGCTCTCGCCTTCTCTTCGGGGCTCGCCTTCTTCCTGGTGGCGGTGGTGCTCGACCGCATGTCGCAACGGGAGGACACCGATCAGGGGAACTTGTTCAGACGGATCCGGGATGCCTGGGCGCATCGTCGCGATCCAGAGGCGCTGCTACCCGAAGACGGAGCGGTGGCCGACCCGCGTTCCCTCGAGCGCTACCAGCCGATCCGGCCCTTGGAGAGAGTCGGGATGCTGCTCGCCGGGCTCGGTGGGGCTCTGGCGACGGTATCTGTCTTCCTTCCGTGGGTCACGGGCTCGGGAAAGATCACCGCTTTCGGCGTGCGGGTCGACCAAGATCTCCCCGGGGTGAGCCTCAGCGGCCTCGATGCCTCCGGGGGCTCCTTCTTCGGCATCATCGTCCTGGTGCTCGGTCTGTTCACCATCGGCGCAGCTGCGAACACCTTCCTGAGACCCGGCAGAGGTGGCCGATGGCTGACTGTCGACGGAGCGGTGATCTCGGGGCTGGGTGCCCTCATCACCGCCGGCGCCTTCCTGCTGGCGTCCCCCGCCCCATTGGCGGTGCCTCCCACGAACGGGATCGGCGTGTATCTGGCTGTCATCGGAGGCCTCGTCGCGGTCATCGGTGCATTCATATGGATTCGCGTGGCACCTCACCAGCCACTGCACCCCCTTCGCGCCGACCTCTCATGGGGCCGGCTCATCGGAGTGTCGATCGCGGTGCTGACCCTGGTGGTCGGGGCGTTCTCGGCTTGGACATTCGACACGCGGACGGATGTCGTCATAACGCCCGAGATCGAGCAGCGAATAGCCGAGCTGAAGGACGAGGCCGCCGCCAATCCGGGGGACGCGGCCGTGATCGCCAACGAGATAGCCAACCTCACCAATCAGGCCAGGGCAACGGCCGCCGTGCCCTTGAACGGGATCACCGAAGAGGGCGCCCAACTCGGGATCTGGACGATGATCCTGGGATTCGTCGCGCTGATCACCACACTTCCCGCGGCCGGCGTGTTCGGCCAGGCGGAACATCGAAAATGGGTCTGGACCGCGATCACGGCCGGTCTGGGGTTCGGGATAACCTCAGTCGCCTTCGCCTGGATCTTCACGTTCGTCAGGAAGGCGGACCCCAATTTCATCAGTGGGGTCGGGTCGTTCATAACGATGATGGGAGGCGTGTTCATCATCGCCTCCACCGTCTCGGTGCTCAAGGAGTTCCGCCGGGCCAAGATGTACGAAGACGACGTGCCGGGTGGAAGTGAGTCCGCGATCGAGAGGGCAGACGAGCAGGTCGAGGAGCTGGTGTGACGATGCGCGACCATCGACTCGGCGGCTCGGCAGTCGGTCCACCCCACGGACAATTCGAGACAGCACTTAGGGTTAGAGCTTGTGGCCGCCTGCCGCGGTCACATGTC
>JBAPYG010000070.1:0-2494 GCA_049284615.1 Acidimicrobiia bacterium | reverse complement strand
GTCGATAACCTGGTCGTGGCGTGAGGTCCACGGCGAGCCGTCCCAGGTGACGATCGTGGTCACTCCCACACCCGGCGGGACACGGGTCACCGTCACCGAGCGACTCCTCGAGTATCGGATCACGGGCACGCCCCCGATCTTCTTCAGCCAGGCGGCGTGAGCGACCCTCAGCCGATCCTGGCCGCCCTGGCCGACCCCACCCGTCGGGCGGTGTTCGAACGTCTCACCTCGGAAGGGCCTGCCAGTGCCTCCAAGCTCGCTTCCGAGCTACCGGTGTCGAGACAGGCGATCAGCAAGCATCTCGGCCATCTCGGCTCGGTCGGGCTGGTCGAACGCTCCGAAGAGGGGCGGGAGGTCGTCTACTCGGCTCGCCTCACTCCACTGGGCGAAGTGGCGACATGGCTCGAGACGGTGGGCGAGAACTGGGAGGGCCGCCTCGAGAAGCTCAGACGCTCCTTCGAGTGATCAGATCGGACGGTCGACCACGGCCATGGTGCCCGAATAGCGGGCACACAGCTTTCCCTCGCCACGCACGTCGGCCTGGGTGACGATGAGGGTCCTGCCGGCCCTGACGATCTCACCGCGACAAGTCAGCACCTCGCCGGCCGCGGGCCGGAGCAGATGGATGTTGAAGCCGGCGGTCAACACCGACCGGCCCTCGCCTACCGCGGTCGACGCGGCGGCGCCGGCCGTGTGATCGGCGAGTGTGGAGACCACGCCGGCGTGGGCGAACCCGTGCTGTTGACGAAGACGATCGGTCACCACGAGACTCGTCTCCACCCAGCCGTCGCCGACAGCGATCAGCGTCACACCCAGATCGGCGATGAAGGGAGCCCTGTCGAACACTTCCCGGGCCCGGTCTGCTCCAGACGTCATTCGTGGCCAACCTACCCCTGTGCATGACAGCGGGAACGTTGGCCCGATTGCCAGGGTGCGTTCACCGTGCGGTCACCTGGCGACGGTAGAAAGTGATCGTCAAGTTCCTTCCGGATCTTGCAGCGACAACAGAACCCTCCTCCCAGGGGCATTCGGGGCGACGGAAACGTCGCCCCGAATTCTCTGTCGTCGCGATCGTCATGACATCGGCCCACTAGGTTGCCGCCGTGCCCTCCTCGACGTTCGCCGCCACTGCCACTGCCGCAGTCCCGGTCGGGGAGGTGTGGGCGGCGTTGGACGAGCCCGATACCTGGGCATCCATCGGCGGGGTCGATCGTGTCTTCGAGCCCACGATCGACGCCGGGGGGAGACTTCAGGGATTCAAGTTCGAGTCGGTCGCCGGCGGACGGAGATATGTGGGCACGGCTACTCCGCGGGAACGCGATGAGGGCCGACTGATGGCCTGGGACATCGTGAACTCCGAGGTCCGGGGGGTGACGCGGGTCGAGCTCGCGTCGGGCGGGGCGAGCACGGCCATCACCGTGACGCTCGAGGTCGAGAGTGCCAGCATGATGTCCGGCCTGTTCTTCCCGGTTATCGCCGGTGTCATCGGCAACGGCCTCCCCGAGGCAGTTGCCGAGTTCGCCGCCACCTTCTCCGGCTGACCCCACCTTCAGGGAACTAGAGGAGGGTTGGCCCACCGAACCTCAGGTAGTGGGTGCCGTATATGAACGGAACGCTCTCGAGAAAGGGGGGGCGGCTACCCGGGCGGTTGACCGACGGCCCCTTCCTCGGCCTCGGCTTCGGTCTCGGCGAGCTCTGCAGCGGCAGCACGCGCCGCCGCGCTGTCCTCGGCGATCTGTGCCCGGTCGGTGATGAGGGTCACCTGATTGTCGAGCACCTGGATGAACCCGCCATGCACCCCGATCGTGGTCCGCTCCCCCGTCTCCGCCTCGATCTCGACCGGACCGGTGGCGAGAGCGCCCATCATGGCCTCATGATCGGCCATGATGCCGAGCTCGCCTTCGGTGGTTCGGGCGACGACGAAGGTCGCCTGCCCACTCCACACCGTCGATTCCGGGGAGACCACGTCGACGTGAAAGGGCTTGGCCATCAGGGACGACCCCAACCGCGAGCGACCGCCGTCTGATCGATCGCCGTCGAGCTGGACATCAAGCGGCGTCCTTGGCCATGGAGGCCGCCTTCTTCTCCACGTCCTCACGCCCACCGACCATGTAGAAGGCCTGCTCGGGGTATTGGTCGAGCTCGCCCTCGGCAAGCGCCTTGAAGGAGGCAATCGTCTCCTCGAGCGGTGTGTAGATGCCTTCCTGACCGGTGAACTGCTCGGCGACGAACATCGGCTGGGCGAGGAAGCGCTGGATCTTGCGGGCGCGGGCCACCAGCAGCTTATCTTCCTCGGAGAGCTCGTCGATGCCGAGGATGGCGATGATGTCCTGGAGGTCTTTGAACCTCTGCAGGATTCGCTGCACCTCCACCGCCACGCTGTAGTGCTCCTCCCCCACGATCTGAGGGTCGAGGGCGCGGCTCGCCGAGTCGAGCGGGTCCACCGCCGGGTAGATGCCCAGGGCGGTGAGCGGGCGGGACAACACGGTCGTGG
>JBAPYG010000069.1:0-4537 GCA_049284615.1 Acidimicrobiia bacterium | reverse complement strand
CGGTTATCCCTTCCCGCTCGGCGAACGCTCTCACCGCGTAAGTGCCCGCGCCAGTCCCGGCCACACGGACGAACTCGGCGTCGTGGGGAGTGACGGTGACTTCTCCGTCTCCCTCGAGGGCCGCCTGCAGTGACGCCGGTGTGAGCCCGCCCGCATCGAGCACGATGCGTCCCGCCTGTGCCAGGAGGGGTCGGACCGTGGCGGCGTCCGAGTCTGCCAGGCCAGGCCCGGCCACGACGACGTCGAATCGATTCAGTCGCTCCGCAACCTGGTCCAACGAGTACGCGGGCAACTCCGGGGCGTCTTGCTGCACCTCGTGGATGCGAGGTGAGGCCACCGCCACCGATCCGGCGCCGAAATTCAAAGCGGCGCGTCCCGCCAAGAGAGAGGCGCCGACGATCCCTTCGGAGCCCCCGATGACCAGGACCGATCCCGCCGACCATTTGTGAGAGCTTCGAGAGCGCGACGGTCGTGGCGCATCGGACTCCTCTGCCACGAACATCGAAGGGTCACCACCGACGATCCCGATGTCGACGACTGTCACGAGACCACAGACGTCCGGGCCTTCGCCTCTGATGTGGCCGGTCTTGAGAGCCCCGAAGGTCACCGTCCCCACTGCCTGGAATGCCTTCTCTGCGATCTGGCCCGTGTCCGGGTCGAGACCGGTGGGGTAGTCGACGGCGATCACGGGTGCAGCGGTGTCCATCCAGGCCAAGATGGAATCGGGGATGCCCCGCCGCATGCCACCACCGAACAGCGCATCCACGACCACGTCGGCCTCGACGACCGGCCCCAGACTCACTACGGGGACGCCGGCAGATCGGGCCCGCGATGCGGCCGCACCGGCCAGATCGGTGCTTGGAGGCGCTAGAGCGTGCACCACGACCTGAGCCCCCCGACTCTTCAGAACACGGGCGGCCACATACCCATCACCGCCGTTGTTGCCCGGCCCGGCGAGAACCGCCACCCGGCTCCCGTAACCTGCGCCCGAACGCGCTGCGGCGAGCGCCACGGCATGGCCGGCGCGACCCATGGCTTCTGAGAGGTCGCCCTGGTAGGCCCGGTCGACGCGGCGATACTCCCCTCCGGTGAGGACGGGTCTCATGTCACTCGTGCTCTCCCACAGCCACCGCCATGACCAGGGCCGAAGTGTCGGTGTGGGTGATCGTGACCAGCACATCGCTGATGCCCAGAGACGCCGCTCGACGAGCGGCGTTGCCGCTCATCCTCACCGTCGGCTTTCCCCCACCGGTGATCTCGATGTCCTGCCAACGGATGCGCCGCCATCCGGTGCCCATCGACTTCATGACGGCCTCCTTCCCGGCGAACCGGGCTGCCAGTCGTCGCTCCGGTCGGGCGAAACGAAAGGCGTATTCCCGCTCATGCTCGGTGAAACAGCGGTCGGCGAAACGCGGATATCTGGCCAGCACCGATCCGACCCGACCGACGTCGGCGAGATCGACACCGAGACCGATGATCTTCATTGTCGAGCGATCCTGACGCCTTGGCTGAATGGTTGACCGTCCGCTGGACGCGCAGACGTTGGCTGCGCGCAACGAGTCCCGTTACCTTACGCACCCAATTGACGACTCGAATTCGCCCCCATCGCGGCTTCCCCCCGGTTGACCTGGCCCCCGCTGCCCGAGGCCCATCGAGGGGCCCCCGCCCGGTGCGACGAGCCCGTACCTGAGAAGTGCCGACCACCAGCAGTGACGCTGCTCTCCGGGCTCTGCGAGGCCTGGCCGAGGCCGAAGTCGACTACGCCGTCCTCCATGGTGCGGACAAGTTGCTGTCGGGAGGTATCTCGGATGTAGACACCGTCGTGGGCGAGACTCCGCAGTCGATCCTGCGCAAGGCACGCGGTCCATGGGAGCATCACGGGTTGTACCCCGTCGTGACCTGGCCCTACGACATCGGCGGCACCGAGACGGTGTTCCTCGTAGATCGAAGCGTGGCAGAAGGCGTTCAACTGGACCTCCTCTTCGACCCTAGGGGCCTGGGAAAGTACGGAGTCCGTTCGGCACCTCTCCTCGCCACTTCCGGGGGACAGTCGATCCCTCTCATCAGCGAGACCGCAGGCCTCATCTACCTGTGGAGGAAGCGAACGGTCAAGGGCAACCAAGACGCCCTCGACGAACTCCGCTTCGCGGCCCGAGATGTCGATGAAGACGAGCTCAGGTCCTCAAGCGAGGCGATCACCGGGTCGACCCGAACCGCCTCGGAGTTGAAAGGTGAGACAGAGCCCGCCAAACCAGGAGGCTCGCATCGCTCGGTGCGGGCACGCCGTCTCCTCGACCGCGTGCTGCACCCCATCGGTCTCTGGGCCCATGTGGGCCAGCGTCCACTGGCCGAGGACCTGGCGCGGCGTCTGGACAGGGTGCTCGTGATCGGCCGTGCCGGCGCGGTGCCTGCTGGACCTCTCGAGCTCTGGTGGTATGCCTCCCGGATCCGCCCCACGACCAGCCGCCCGGGTGTCTTCGTCAGCTATGGCCGCGTCCCCAGGTGGTGCCCCCGGCCCGACCTGGTCGTCGCCGACAAGACGCCCGACGAGGCCACGTCTGCCCTGGTCGCCTACATGAACTCACGGGTGTACCGATGAGGATCCTGATTTCGGCGTACGCCTGCGAACCGGGCAAGGGCTCGGAGCCCGAGGTGGGTCTCCGGGCCGTGATGACAGCCGCGGAGAGACACGACGTGTGGGTGGTCACCAGGCAGAACAACGTGGCCGGGTTGGGGGGCTTCCTGGCGGAACACCCCCTGGCACCCCGGATTCGGGTGGTCGGATACGACCTGGGCCCGGGGCATCTCCGTCTCAAGCGCATGTTGGGGAGGGCAGGCACCATTTGGTACTACGACCGCTGGCAGAGCGGCGTTGCATCGGTGGCCAGAGAGCTGGACGAGGAGCACGACTTCCACGTCGTGCATCACATCACCCTCGCCGCACACTGGGGTCGGTTGGGAGTGGCCGAAGTCGAGAAACCCCTGGTCGTGGGTCCGGTGGGGGGCGCCGCCACGTCACCGCTTCGCCTGATACCGATCCTCGGCCTCGGGGGGCTCGTCGGCGACGTGACCCGGCGACTCCTTCGACCGCTGGTTGCCCGCTGGACCGGTGCGCGGGCCGCGCAACGATCGGCCGCCGCCGTGCTGGCGCAGAATCGGGAGGCGATGGACGCCATAGGCGCCACCGACAGGACGACGATCCTCCCCAATGGCCTGGTTGGAGCTTCGATCGGTGAGCTCGATGAGGTGACTCGTGACCCCGGCCGAAGATTCGTGTTTGCCTCACGCCTCGTGGGCTGGAAAGGCCCGACACTCGCCGTCGACGCCCTCGCCCGAGTCCCGGACACGAACGCCACACTGGACATCTACGGCTCGGGGCCATTGAGCCGGCGACTGCGGCGAAGGGCCAAACGACGGGGTCTGGGCGATCGGGTCCGGATCCATGGGATCGTGCCTCGGTCGGTCGTGCTCGACGCGCTCAGAACTGGCACGGCCCTCGTCCACCCGGCCATCCATGACGACTCACCACTCATCGTCGCCGAGTCGTTGGCGATGGGGACTCCCGTCGTGTGCATCGATCGAGCCGGGCCTCCTGTCATCGCCGCCTACTGGCCCGCCTCGATGAGTCGAGTGGTGCCAGCAACGTGGCCAGGAGCCACCGCGACCGCCCTGTCGGCGGCGATGGATGACATCTCGGGCGCGGCCGGGGAGGTCGACACCACGCCGGCACGTCGTTTCGGAGACGAGCTCCTCGCGGTGTACGAGCGAGCAGTCCCCGACCAGATGACCTCCTGACCGGGCGTTTTCCTTGATGGGTCGCCAGACCCATATTCCTCTCAAGTCGCCTCCTGACGACCCGATAACGAACGGGCGATACGCGATTCAGGGGTCCCCATGTCAATTCTCGGCCGAATCATTGGCTCATTGCTCACCACCCTCCTGGTCACGGGTGGAGTCATCTTCGTCGTCGACCAGAACGCAGGTCTACCGCATCCCGAGGCAGCCGTCAGCGCGGAAGAGACCATTTCGATCGAATCCGGCCCTTCCGACCCGATGGCACAGTCGGCTGGCAGCGGGCCCTCGCTGGACCCCGTCACCTCGGACGTGAGCGCTGCGGCAGTCACCGACGACACATCCGTGACGACCCAGACTGGTGGGCTCTCACTTCTAGCCTCCTCCTCGAGGGCAGCCGACCGGTCGAAGTCTGGGAAGCCGGACAAGGCTTCGCCGCCCTCCGGCCGGGGCGCGTCGGGCACGGCGCCGGGGCACTCCGGCGACAAGGAGACGGCGACCACCACGACGAAGCCCGACACCGCGACCACGAACGACGTGGCCGCCACGACCAGCACCACTCGGGCCACCACCACCACCACCACCAGCTCTGCCCCCACGACGACAGCCGCGAAGACCTCGACGACGGTGGTGTCTGGTGGGGTTCGGGTGAGCCCGGGGACGGATCTGCAGCAGATGGTGGATTCGCATCCTTCGGGGACGACTTTCGTGTTGGAGACGGGCACTCACCGCAACCAGCGGGTCG
>JBAPYG010000068.1:0-3380 GCA_049284615.1 Acidimicrobiia bacterium | reverse complement strand
CGACCAGGCCGAGTGGCCCGAGCCGCGTCTTCTCCAGTACGAGGATGAGCACGATCGTCCCCACACCGATGAGGATCGAGGGGAGATGGGTCTGTCCCAGGTTGACCAGCAGGTTCAGGGTGCGGCTGAGTCGATTGTCACCCACCGAGTCGTATCCGGTGAGGTTGTCGAGTTGACCCAAGATGATGTTGACCCCGACCGCGTTGATGAATCCGACCATGACGGCGTTCGACACCCAGCGCAATAGCGTCCCCAACTTGAACAGGCCGGCGACGAACATGAACACACCGGTGAGCAGCGACAGCGTGAACAGCGCACGGGCCGGATCGTCACCCTGGTGCACCAGCGCGACGTCAGCGACGACGATTGCCATCGCGCCCGTGGCCTGAACCGTCATGTAGGCGGAGCTCGTGGTCAAGCCGCCGACGATCGAGCCCACCATGTAGGCATGCAGGCCGAAGACCGGGTTGACCCCCGCCAGGAGCCCGCCGGCGAGCCCGTCCGGCACGCTCTCCACACCCAGGACGACCCCGGCCACGGCGTCCTGACGTAGCGTGTCGCGGCGGAAGAGGGACCGGATCCGGGCGAAGACCCCCTTGAAGATCTGCAGACCCTGCTTGGTCGGGTCCAGACGGGTGGGCAAGTCTGCCTACCTCAGATCAGACCGGACAACGAGCTCAGCGCCTCGGCCTGGGCGGCGCGGGCCTCGGCGAGGTTCGTGGACGAGATTCGCTCTCGTTCCGCCGCACCGGCATCGCCCGGGGAGCGAGTGGCGTCGAGACGTGCCTCTGCCCGGGCGTCGACAGAGGCCCGGGCGGCGTCGAGCCTCACGATCGCGTCCCTGATCAGCCGGGAGGTGGTGGGGTCGGGCGCCCCGGCCTCGGCCTGATACAAGAGGTCGCGGGCCTGGTTGACCCGGATGTCGAGCTGATTCCATCGGTCGGCCATGGCAGTCCCGGCTCCGGCCACCGCTGTGTCCGCCAGGCTGTTCCCCCGCCAGACCGCGAGCTCCTCGGTCATGTTGTCGCTGAGCCATCGGGCTTCGCCATATCCCTCGCGTAGATGATCCCTCCAGGTCGGGGCCGACACCGGGGCGGGGGCAGCGGGTTTCCTCGACCTCCCCATCAGCCATCCGAGGAGGACGAAGACGAGGACCAGACCGACGACCACCCAGATCGCCGAGGCATCGAGCCCGCCATCGGTCTCGGGCTCGCCGGGTTCGCTGGCCGGTGGTGACGTGTCGGCGACGGTCGTCTCCGGGGGAGACGTTTCCGGAACCGTGGTGTCGGGGACGGAGGTGCCCGGAGCGGAGGTCGTGTCAGGGGCCGAGGTCGTGATCGATCCCTGGTCCGTCCCCCCATCACCAGTCCCTCCATCGCTGGGTATGTCGGCGCATGCCGATACGAGAAGAGCCACGCCGACCAGGCTGATGCTCAGGCGTCGCCGCCATGCCATCCACATCGGCGTCAACCTAGCCACCGGGCCGACCCACCCGTGCCCACCGTCCACGGCCTGTCCTCACCCTCAGCCCGGTGTGATAGCTTCTCATTTCCCGGTTCGGGGCCGGGCTCAGTGGGGTCCCACGGCCGACACGTGCTCACGCATCGGCTCGGGTGCCCCGAATTACTGACATCACCCGCTGACAGGAGAATCAATGGCCGACAAACCGAACATCCTCATCATCTGGGGAGACGACATCGGCATCAGCAACCTGAGCTGTTACAGCGACGGCTTGATGGGCTACCGGACCCCGAACATCGACAGGATCGCCGCCGAAGGCGTCCGATTCACCGACTACTACGGCGAGCAGAGCTGCACCGCCGGTCGCGCCGCTTTCATCACCGGTCAGAACCCCTATCGAACCGGCCTGACCAAGGTCGGGATGCCCGGAGCACCCATCGGGCTCCGGGCCGAGGATCCGACCATCGCCACCGCACTCAAGGCAGAGGGTTACGCCACCGGCCAGTTTGGCAAGAACCACTTCGGTGACCGTGACGAATTCCTACCCACTGCGCATGGCTTCGACGAGTTCTTCGGGAATCTGTATCACCTCAACGCCGAGGAAGAGCCGGAGCTGCCGGATTACCCGGACGAGAGGGAATTCCCCAACTTCCGAGAGAAGTTCGGGCCGAGGGGTGTGATCCACTCCTGGGCCAACGAGGACGGGAGTCAGAAGATCGAGGACACGGGCCCACTCACCAGGGAGCGGATGAAGACCTGTGACGAGGAGTTCCGGGACGCGACGAAGGACTTCATCAAGCGTCAGCACGAGGCCGAAACACCCTTCTTCGTCTGGTTCAACACCACCCACATGCACTTTCGGACCCACACCCGTGACGGAGACCTCGGGCGCGCCGGCCGCTGGCAGTCGCCCTATCACGACACGATGGTCTATCACGACGAGATCGTCGGGCAGGTCCTCGACTACCTCGACGAGCTCGGGATCACCGACAACACGATCGTCATGTACTCCACCGACAACGGCCCGCACATGAACTCATGGCCCGATGCCGGGATGACCCCATTCCGCAACGAGAAGAACTCCAATTGGGAGGGTGCCTATCGGGTTCCGTGTGTGGTCCGCTGGCCCGGCCACATCGAGGCGGGCACCGTGCTCAACGGGATCGTGAGTCACAACGATTGGTTCGTGACTCTCCTGGCGGCAGTTGGGAACCCCGAGATCGCCGACCAACTCGTGGCTGGGGTCGATCTCGACGGCACCGAGTACAAGGTCCATCTAGACGGGCACAATCAGCTGGATTACATCACCGGGAAATCCGAGGACAGCGCCAGGCAACACTTCTTCTACGTGTCAGACGATGGCGATCTGACGGCGCTCAGGTTCGACAACTGGAAGATCATGTTCCTCGAGCAGCGGGTCCCGGGAACCCTGGCCATCTGGGTCGATCCTTTCGTCGAGCTGCGAACGCCGAAGATCTACAACCTGCGCACCGACCCCTACGAGCGGGCGGACATCACCTCGAACACCTATTACGACTGGATGCTCGACCACGTCTTCCTGCTCGTCCCGGCGCAAACCTACGTTGCGCAGATGCTGCAGACGTTGCAGGACTTCCCGCCCCGCCAGGAGCCCGCATCGTTCAACATCGACAAGGTGATGGCGAAGCTCGTCGCCGGCGTGGGCAGCTCGTGAACTTTCCGGCGGAGTGACCGCGGCGTCCGACCCGGTCGAGGCGTTCTACGACCGTCACCCATATCCGCCGCCCGTCACCGAGCTCGCCGCCTCGCTGCTGGAGACGGGAGACGGTCGAAGGCGGGCGTCCCATCATCTGATCTGGCCGGGACGGCCGGTCGACTCGATCGAGTCGGTGCTGGTGGCGGGTTGCGGGACGTCACAAGCGGTGCGGCATGCGTTGCGC
>JBAPYG010000067.1:0-22352 GCA_049284615.1 Acidimicrobiia bacterium | reverse complement strand
GCTCACATCTGGCATCGAGACGATCGAATGCCGTGCCCCGGCGGCCGCGTAGGCTCTAAACAGCGCCACCAGGTCGTCGACGGTCCCCCCGTTGACTGTGGCGAGGAACCTCTCGGGGGTCGTGTTCCGATCACGAAGACCTTCGACCTTGGCCCTGAGTGTCTCTCGGTCTGGTGCGACGAGGGCATTGCTGAGATGGGTGACCTCGATCTCGCCGGGGTCCCGATCGACCCGAGAGCAGTGTTGGTGGAGCACCTCGACCTTCTGCCTGACCCGCTCCGGGTCTCCGAAGACATTGCATGCGTCGGCGAACCGCGCCACGAGAGCCAGCGTCCTCAACTCTCCCGAGCCGCCGATCAGCACCGGGATGTGCTCCTGTACCGGTCGCGGGTAACAAGTCAGGGCGGTCGAGTCGATGTGCGCCCCATGGAACTCGGGTGCACCTTTGCCCCAGAGGAGGGGGAGCATCTCGAGGGTCTCCTCCAGCATCTCGTATCGGGTGGCTTGTGGCGGGAGGTCGATGCCGACCATGGCGTGCTCTTCGGCGTCCCAGCCGATTCCCAGCCCACAGTTGGCCCGTCCGCCGGAGAGAACGTCGAGCGCGGCGATCATCTGCCCGAGGACGATGGGGGGCCGATGGGTTATGGCAGTGACGAGAGCTCCCAGTCGGATCTGTGATGTGACCCCTGCCATGTAGCCGAGGCTGGTGTATGCCTCGGGCAGATCCTCCCATGGCCGGCCCACGCCCCGGATCTGACGGAAGTGGTCCATCACCCAGATGTCGCGAAACCCAGCTCGCTCCGCCCGCCGGGCGATCTCGGCCAGAGTGACTCCCAGGTCCTCATCCCAATCGAAGGACGAGACAAGTAGCCCGAACGTGTGGGCCTGGTGGTCTTTCTTCGTGGCCCGCTCGGCGGCAACGATTCCCGGCACCACGACGGCGACGGGTTGCTCGGTGTGCACGCCGTCGAATGCCTCCGTGGCCAGCTCCTCGCGCACTGCCCGGAATCGGGCCAGTTGCCTGCGGAGGGCGGTCTTCGGGATCGAACGAGCCCTGGCGTCGTTGCGTTGCTCGCATACCGAGGGCTCGGTGTCGAAGACGATCGCGTGGGCCGTCATGCCGGCGTCGTGGGCCGCTGCCACCCAGCGGTGTCTGGCCTTGGAGTCGAAGCCGAGGGTGTCGATGACGGTGGTGAGCCCACGCCCCATCCTCTCGGTGACGATCTGCTCCAGGATGTCGAAGGCCGGCGTGCTCGCGGTTTGGTCGTCCTCACCGGCTCCGACCATGGCGCGCAAGGCGTCGGACGAGACGATCTCGGCGCCCGCGAAGTGCTCGGCCGCCCAGGTCGACTTGCCCGCGCCACTCGCCCCAACGAGCACGACGAGACACGGTGCGGGGAGTTTCAACTCCATCGATGCCTTTTCTAGCCGGTCGGTCGGTAACCTGGTCAGGAGTGACCGATACCCCCACCCCACCCTTTGGCCTCCTCGCCACCGCGATGGTGACCCCGTTCGGGGACTCTGGCTCGGTCGACCACCAGAAGACATGGGACCTGGCTCGTCATCTCGTCGACCAGGGCACAGACACCCTGGTGGTCGCAGGGACGACCGGAGAGTCGCCCACACTCGACGACTCCGAGAAGCTCGCCCTCTTCAAGACCGTGATCGATGCGGTCTCCGGGAAGAAGACGAAGGTCGTCGCCGGCACAGGGACATATGACACGGCCCACTCGGTGCGGATGACCGAGCAAGCTGTCGACCTCGGTGCCGACGGAGTCCTGGCCGTCACCCCGTATTACAACCGGCCCTCCCAGGATGGCCTCGTTGCCCACTTCTCCGCCATCGCCGACGTCGGAGCCCCCGTGATGCTCTACAACATCCCGGGTCGAACCAGTCGTCTCATCGAGATCGACACTCTGTTGCGTCTGGCCGAGCATCCGAACGTGGTAGCCGTGAAGGATGCCGTCGGCGATATCGACTTCACATCGACGACCGTCAACCGGGCCCCCGGCTTCCCGATCTACTCGGGAGACGACAGCCGCACCCTCCCGATGATGGCGGTGGGGGCGGTCGGTGTCGTCTCGGTGATCTCCCATCTCGCCGGTCCGGCGGTAAAGGCGATGCTCAAGTCGGTCGCCAAGGGCGACTACCAAGCGGCGCGCCGTCTCCACAACGAGCTCCTCCCTTTGCAGCAGGCGTGCTTCAGCGAGCCGAGCCCGGCACCCGTCAAGGGCGCCCTCAGCAAGATCTGGGAGCCGGTGGGTGACGTGAGGCTCCCCCTGGTCCCGGCCAGTGAGGACACTCTCACCGCGATAGAGAAAGCGTTGGGGGCCATCTCGACCTCGTGAGCATCTCTGTCACATTCCTGGGTGGGCTTGGGGAGATCGGCCGCAATTGCGCCGCCCTCGAGATCGACGGTCAGATCGCGCTCATCGACATCGGCCTGATGTTCCCCGAGGAGGACATGCTGGGCGTTGACCTCGTCTTCCCCGATTGGTCGTGGCTCGTCGACCGTGCCCAGGACGTCTCGATGGTCGTCCTCACCCATGGCCACGAGGACCACATGGGTGCTCTGGGCTACTTCCTCCGTGACATCCAGGTTCCCGTGTATGGCACGGAGTTGTCGTTGGAGATGGCCGCGGGACGGATCGAGGAGCTCGGCGTCGACTCCGAGCTGCGAACGGTCAGCCAGAAGAAGTGGATAACGCACGGCCCGTTCAAGTTCATGTTGATTCCCGTCAGTCACTCGGTCCCCGATGCCTCGGCCATCGCGTTCGACACGCCCGAGGGCATGATCCTCCACTCGGGTGACTTCAAGCTCGACCCGACTCCCATAGACGGCAAACCAACCGATCTGCCCGCCATCGCCGCCCTGGGAGGGCGCGGCGTTCGACTCTTGCTGGCTGACTCGACCAACGCCGAGAAGGAGGGCTTCGAGCCGTCCGAGAGCTCGGTCGGCCAGCCGATCGCAGACATCATCCGGGACGCGCCGGGACGGGTGATCGCGGCGTGCTTCTCCTCACACATGCATCGGGTGCAGCAGATCGCCGACGCCGGGATCGCTGCCGGTCGCAAGATCGCCTTCTTCGGGCGATCGATGCACCGCTACACGACCATCGCCACCGACCTCGGCATCCTCGAGGTCCCGGATGGCTCGGTGGTGGACATCAAGGACCTCGGTGACCTCCCCGGCGAGGAACAGCTGCTGATCACCACCGGCTCACAGGGAGAGCCTTTCGCCGCGCTGTCGCTCATGTCCCAGGGCAGGCACAAATTCGTCGAGCTCGGCGAAAACGACACGGTGTTGATCTCGGCGAAGCCGATACCCGGGAACGAGACTGCGGTCTCGAAGGTGATCTCCAACCTGATGCGTCGCGGGGCCAAGGTGGTGCACGGTCGCAATTCGCATGTCCACGTCTCAGGTCATGCCGCCCGTGAGGAGCTCCTCACATTTCTCAACCTGGTCAGGCCACGAGCATTCGTGCCGGTCCATGGCGAGTATCGCCATCTCGCCGCGCATGCCGACCTGGCCCGGTCGATGGGCGTTTCGCATGTCGATGTGCTCGAAGACGGCGACCGAGTGATCGTCGACGGCAAGAAGACCATGGTGGAGCGTCGTGCCGTTCCGGCGGGGTACGTCTACCTGGACGGATCATCGGTGGGAGATGTGCAGGGTGGTGTGCTCCGTGACCGATCCCACCTGGCAGACGAGGGCGTGGTCGTGGTCACGGTCGGGATCGACCACGACACCGGGGAGATCATCTACGGGCCCGACCTCGACAGTCACGGGATGATGGATGACCCCGACTCGGTCCTGCACAAGGCGGCCGACTCGGTCCGTAGCGCCATCGAGGGCCACGACTCGGGGCGGACCGATCATGCCGAGATGCAAAAGACCGTCCGACAGGCCGCCGGCAAGGTCATCCGTGCCGAGACGGCGCGTCGCCCCGTCATCATCCCCATCATCATGGAGGTCTGAGCCAGGCCCGACGGGAGTCGCTCCATCGGCCTGGCATGTCCTCAGCTAATGGTCGTGGCGGAGCCGACTTCCACCATCACCTCGTCGAGGGTCTTGCGTCTCAGGTCGGGAACGACACAGTCGTCAGCCGGATACCCGATGGGGAACATGCAGAAGGGTCGTTCGTTCTCGGGCCGGCCGAGCAGCTTGGTCAGAAATGCCATGGGAGAAGGGGTATGGGTCAGGGTGGCCAGGCCCATGTGGTGCAAGGCGGTGATGAACATCCCCGCTGCGATCCCGCACGACTCCTTCACGTAGAAGTTGTGTCGTCTCGAGCCATCCGGGTCGACACCGAACCGTTCCTCGAACATGACCACCACCCACGGCACCGTCTCCAGGAACTCCTTGTGCCAGTCGGTCCCCAGTGGCTCCAACGCTTCCCGCCAGTGGTCGGGGAGACGCCCTCCTTCGTAGTTGACCCTCTCCTCTTCCTCGGCGGCGAGCCGGATCTGATGCTTGATCTCCGGGTCGCCCGTCAACACGAACCGCCAGGGTTGGCGATGAGCTCCCGAGGGGGCCGTTGAGGCGGTTCTCACCGCCTGCTCGACGAGGTGTCGGGGGACGGGCTCGTCCGAGAAGAAGCGCACCGAGCGCCGACGTGTCATCTCCTCATAGAAGCTGTCGGCGCGGTCGTGTTGTTCCTCTGGTGCCAGTCTGTCGAATGAAAGCGGGATCATCGGGGCGGGCATCCATGCAACGTACCCGGGTCAACGCTTGCGGAGCTTCCAGACCTGCTCTGCGGGGAAGTCATGGGCCCAGTCGGCCGACACGTAGTACTTGACCGCGGTGCCGCCGGTGGGGTGACGGAGCTCGTGGAAGGCGAGGACGTCGAATCCCACCCGGTCGAAGAGACGCATCCAGCCCGAGGTGGGAAGGTTGAACTCGGTTCCCTCATCGCCGTCATCGTCCTCCCAATCGATGCGGTGCAGATCGAAGTAGGAGTAGCGCAGTTCCCTGTCGACGTTGGCATCACCGATCCGGGACTGGACGACGGATGCCAGGGGATGGTTGCCGATGAAGACGAGCTCGCCGCCCGTGCGCAGGAGACGGTGGGCCTCGGGGATCCACTCGTAGGGGTCGGCCCAGATCGCCGCCCCATACTCCGAGATCGCGAAATCGAATGAGGAACCCGGTTGCGGGACTCGCTCGGCATTGCCGTGGATCAGCTCGAGCTCGATGCCGTGCTCCGCAGCCAGTCGCTTCGCCGTCTCCAGCTGTCTCACCGAGTTGTCGATCCCGACCACGGTGGCGCCCCGTCTGGCCATCCACGCCGAGACGTACCCCGTGCCACAGCCCAGCTCGATCGCTCTCATCCCGGTCATGTCGACGGGGAGGAGGGAGAGCTCGCTCTCCGGGATGCCCCAAAAGCCCCAATCGGGATCGCCGGCCCAGTTGCGCTCACCGCTCTCCACCCAATTCTCGGCATCGGCATCCCAGAGATTGCGATTCTTCTGTACGTAATCCGGCAGGTCGGTCACCAATTCACCATAATTGGCGGGCGCCTGGGTATTGTCTTCAACTACATGCCAACCCGGACATCCACCCGCAAGGGCTCCGGGCGGAGACGGGTGTCCTCGAAACACAAGAACAAGAGTCCTAAGAAGACGACCTTCACCCACAAGCTGGCCGGGGTGAAGAACGCGGTTCGAAACACGCTGGGACGTCAGACCGACGACGTGTGGGGGATGGTCCTCGTGGTCCTCGCGATCCTGATCTCACTCGCATTCTTCGAGCTGGCCGGGCCCGTGGGCGATGGCTTCGACGACGGATCCCGCTTCTTGTTCGGAGTCTGGAGATTCGCCCTCCCTGTCGCCCTCGCCGGGGTCGGGCTGGCCCTGATCATCGGCAAGCCCCGGGAAGGGGCGCGTCGTCTCGTCGTGGGTGGCATTACGACCTTCATCGGCACGCTGGCGCTCTTTCACCTTCTCACCGGTGCAGTCGCGTTCAGGTCGAGTCTCGACCTCGTGCAGGAGAGGGGGGGTGCCGTGGGGTCGCTCATCGCCTTCCCGCTGCGGCGCATCCTCGGCCATTGGGGGGCGTTCGTGTTGCTCGCATCGACGATCGGGATGGGTGTCCTCGTGATGACCCACACATCGGTGCGGGAGTTGTTCCATGGCGTGGCCGACCTGTGGAGACGTCTCCGCAAGTTCGCCAGGGAGCTCGTGGGCCCCGACCCCGACGCCCGTGGTGCCCACATCGCCCGTCCGGCCCAGGTGGTGGAGCAGGGCCCTCGAGGCAAGCACCAGAGGGAGGCCGCCCAACGTCCTCCCAAGGCACCCAAGCGCGCCGAGCCCGAGACCGAGCGCGAGCCGGAGCCGGTGGTCACCACAATCGATCTCACCGGTGGCGACTATCAGCTGCCACCCCTCAGCCTGCTCGACGGTGGGACCGGGGGTGAGGTGAACAAGAGGTCACTGGAAGACACCGCCCGCCAGCTGGAGGACACCCTCGTCCAACATGGGGTGGACGCGACCCTGACCAAGATCGTCCCAGGGCCCACCGTGACCAGATACGAGATCGAGCTGGCCCCCGGGGTCAAGGTCAACAGGGTGTCGAACCTGTCCCACGACATTGCCTACGCCCTGGCCACACCCGACGTGCGTCTCCTCGTCCCCATCCCGGGCAAGTCTGCGATCGGGGTGGAGGTCCCGAACGCCAAGCGGAGGCTGGTGTCACTGGGCGACATCCTGAGCAGTCAGCAGGCAGCCGAGCCTGCCCATCCCCTGACCGTTGGCCTCGGCATGGACATCTCGGGCCAACCGCGTCTGCTCAACCTGTCCGAACTGCCCCACGTCCTCATCGCCGGGGCGACCGGCGCCGGGAAGTCGTCTTGTATCAACTCGATCGTGACATCGATCCTGATGCGCACCCACCCCGACGACGTGAGGGTGATCATGGTCGACCCGAAACGAGTCGAGCTGGGCCAGTACAACGGCGTCCCACATCTGCTCACCCGGGTCATCACCAACCCGAAGAAGGCCAACGAGGCTCTCAAGTGGGCCGTCGCCGAGATGGACCGACGCTACGACCTCCTGGCCGATGCCAAGGTTCGCGACATCGAGGGATACCGGACCAAGCTCGAAGCCGGCGGCCTCGACCCGGAGGGATTCGACCGGTTCCCGTACATCGTCGTGCTCATCGACGAGTTGAACGACCTGATGATGGTGGCGGGCAAGGAGGTCGAGGAGTCGATCGTCCGAATCGCTCAGATGGCCCGGGCCGTCGGCATCCACCTCGTCATCGCCACCCAGCGGCCGTCAGTCGACGTCATAACCGGGGTGATCAAGGCCAATGTCCCGAGTCGACTGGCCTTCAGCGTGGCGTCACAGACCGACAGCCGGGTCATCATCGATGGGGCCGGCGCCGAGAAGCTGGTCGGGATGGGTGACATGCTCGTGGTCACCGCCAAGGAGCCCCGGCCACAACGAATCCAGGGAGCCTGGGTGAGAGAGACGGAAGTCCACGCAGTGGTCGATTGGGTCAAGAAGCAGCGAGGGGCCCAGTATCAGGACAAGCAGGTTCTCGAGGTGGCTGCTGCTGCCGCCGCCGCGGCAGCTGCCGCAGCCGACGCCGAAGACGACGAGGATGCCGTTCTGATCCGTCAGGCCATGGACCTGGTCGTCCGCTCACAGTTGGGCTCGACGTCGATGCTTCAGAGGAAACTCCGAATCGGGTTTGCCCGGGCGGGCCGGGTGATGGATGCTCTCGAGCAGAGGGGCGTCGTCGGCCCTTCCGTGGGGAGCAAGGCACGTGACGTTCTGATGACGGTCGAGGAATTGGAAGAAGCCCTCCAGGCCGAGTCCTCGACGGTCTGAGACGATGAGTCGGCGTCTCTGGCCGAGAGCGACCGGGCCGCTTAACCTGCGCCGGGCCGCCCGGGCCTGAACACTTCCCTCATCGACTCGAGCGACGGCGTACATGCAGTGACAAGGAGATAGGGCGTTGAGCTCACGCAAGTCAGGGTTGGGACGTGGGCTCGATGCGCTCATCCCCTCCGCGGGCGCATCGGCCGAGCCGATAGGCCAAACTCGGACCGATGAGGCAGTGTCGATGTTTCGATTGCTGAATCCCGACGGGTCGGTGCAGGACCGTCTTCCCATAACTCTCGACGAGATGAAAGCGCTCTACGCCGACATGGTGCAGGCGCGCACATACGACACCAAGTCTATGGCCATGCAACGTCAGGGGCGTCTGGCCACGTACGCACCATTTCGGGGGCAGGAGGCCGCTCAGATCGGAGCGGCGGCGGCACTGCGCGAAGACGATTGGGTCGTCGCCACCTACCGGGACGCCGCACTCAACTGGAGGTCCGGCTACCCATGGGGCCTGCTGGTCCTGGGAAGGACCGGAGACGAGCGAGGCGGCGAAGTGCCGTCCGACGTCAACGTGCTGCCGCCGTCCATAACGGTCGGCGGCCACATGATCCACGCCGTCGGCCTGGCGTGGGCGGAGTCGTTGGCCGGGTCGGATCGGATTGCTCTGACGTCGTTTGGCGATGGAGCCACCTCCGAGGGTGACTTCCACGAGGCGATGAACTTCGCCGCCGTGTTCAACACTCCGACGGTCTTCTTCTGCCAGAACAACGGTTTCGCCATCTCCTATCCGACGTCAGAGCAGACAAGGTCGGAGACGATCGCGATCAAGGCCGACGCCTACGGGATGCCCGGGGTCAGAGTCGACGGGAACGACGTCGTCGCGGTGCTCGTGGCGGTGAGGGAGGCCGCCGCCCGTGCCAGAGCGGGGGAGGGGCCCAGCCTCATCGAGGCGGTGACCTACCGGCTCGGCCCACACACCACGGCCGACGACCCGACCAGATATCGGGAAGACCACGAGAGCTTGCGATGGGAGGCGAAAGACCCGCTCGAGCGGGTGCGGCGTCTCCTCGAACGTCAAGGGGCATGGACCGAGGCCTGGGAAACCGAGTTGGAGGCCGCCGCATCCGACACCATCGAGAAGGCCGTGGAGTGGGCCGAGGCAGTGCCCCCTCCCACCTTCGACGAGATGCTGCACAGGATGTACGCCCAGCCCACAGGTCCGCTCCTCGAACAGCTCGAAGACGGCGATATCTCAGATGTCTGAGATCAACCTCGCCCAGGCTGTGTTTTGTGAGGGGGGGCGACCCCCCTCGGACCCCCCGATGTGGTGTTGGTTGTGGGGTGGGACCGGGGGACGGGATGTCTGAGATCAACCTCGCCCAGGCTTTGAATGGGGCGTTGGACATGGCGTTGCGGGACGACGATCGTGTCGTGCTCCTCGGGGAGGACATCGGTCGCACGGGTGGGGTCTTCCGGATCACCGACGGTCTCCGTGAGCGGCATGGCGCCGATCGAGTCTTCGACACCCCGGTGGCCGAGTCTGGAATCGTCGGGGCGGCGTTCGGTCTCGCCGTCGCCGGGATGAGACCGGTAGCCGAGATCCAGTTCCTCGGCTTCTCCTACCCGGCATACGACCAGATCATCAATCACGTCGCCCGGATCCGGAACAGGACGAACCATCGGTTCACCGCCCCCATGGTCATCCGAATGCCCTATGGAGGGGGGATCGGCGCGGCCGAGCACCATTCCGAGTCGACCGAGGCGATCTATGCCCACATCCCGGGGATCAAGGTGGTGGTCCCCTCGACCCCACGTGACGCTCGAGGGCTCCTGCTGGCGGCCATCGACGACCCCGACCCGGTGGTCTTCCTCGAGCCGATCCGGCTCTACCGGGCGGTGAAGGAAGATGTCCCGGAGACGTCGGAGCGTGTCGAGATCGGGCCGGTGCGCATCGAGCGAAAAGGGGACGACATCACACTCATCAGCTGGGGGGCGATGATGAGAGAGACACGCGCCGCCGCCGCCGCCCTCGAGGACGAGGGAGTGTCCGTGGAGGTGATCGACGTGCGGACACTGTCCCCGCTCGACCGTGACTCACTGGTCGCATCGGCGGAGAAGACCGGCAGGGTGGTGATAGTCCACGAGGCCCCCCTGAGTGGGGGATTGGGTGGTGAGATCGCCGCCACGATCTCCGAGCGTGCTCTGTACTCCCTGCAGGCTCCCGTGCGTCGTGTGACCGGTTGGGACACCATCTTCCCGTTGAAGCGGTCAGAAGGCCACTACCTTCCTTCGGTAGAGAGAATCGTCGCGATCGCCAGCGAGACATTGGAGGATTGAGTGGCACGCGAATTCAGGCTCCCCGACATAGGAGAGGGTCTCACCGAGGCAGAGATAGTGCGATGGCTGGTGGCCGAGGGCGAGCAGGTCGAGTCCGATCAGCCGATCGTCGAGGTCGAGACCGACAAGGCGGTCGTGGAGATCCCATCGCCGTACGCCGGCGTGGTGTTGTCTCATGGTGGCGCCGAGGGTGACGTGATCGAAGTCGGCGCGGTTCTCGTCACCATCGGCGAGCCGGAAGAGGTTAAGGCCCCTGACTCAGGTGACGCACGCCGCCAGGACCATGTGACAGGGGAGATGGCGGCACCCTCTTCCGCTGCTCCCATAGTCGGCACCCTCAGCGAAGAGGCCGAAGTGCTGACATCCACGCCCACAGAGTCGCCCAAAGCGACGGCCGAGGTCAAGGCGTTGCCGATCGTTCGCAAGCTGGCCCGGGAGAACGACATCGATTTGGCGACCATGACCGGCTCGGGGCCGGGCGGCCGAATCACCCGAGGTGACGTCGAGGCTCGGATCACGGGGACGACTGCGACCAGCGAGCCGCCGATCCCTTCCCCACAAGAGCCGTCGCACCACGTCCCGGTCAGCACTCATGCCGTGGGCGAGGTGGCGGTCGGCGCCGGGCACGGGATCTCAGACGAGGAATTCATGGCCGAGGCGGAGAGCCCACCGCAGCCACAGGATGCCGGGGCCGGCGACGAACGCCGACCGATGTCGAGGCTACGTCGCACGATCGCCGCCAACATGTCGAAGAGCTGGTCGGAGATCCCGCACGTCACGACGTTCGACGACGTCGACGCCACCCGCCTCCTCGAGGTTCGCCAGGCGCTGGGCGATCGCCATGGCCAGAAACTGCCCATCGAGGCTCTCGTCATCAAGGCCGTCCTGCCCGCGATCGACGAGTTCCCCGAGTTCAACGCTTCCCTCGATGGGGACGACCTGGTGATGCACGGCGGCCGCCACATCGGCATCGCCGTGGACACCCCCGAGGGTCTCATGGTTGCGGTCATCCGCGATGCGGAGTCCAGGAGCGTCCTCGACCTGGGTGACGAAGTGCGACGGCTCGGCGCCGGCGCCCGTGAGCGCAAGCTGGCACCCGAGGAGCTGACCGGGCAGACGTTCACGGTTTCCAACATCGGGGCCGTCGGCGGCGGGCATGGCACTCCGATAGTTCCCTACGGGACCACGGCGATCCTCTCGATCGGGCGTGCCCGGATGAGGCCGGTGGTCTTCGAGGACGACATTGCGATCTCCCCGATCATGCCGCTCTCGCTTTCCTACGACCATCGGGTGATCGACGGTGCAACAGGTCGTCGCTTCACGACGCTCCTCATCGAGAACCTCGAGGAGCCCGCTCTGTTCCTGGCCGGCTGATGGCCCACGTCCACGTACTCACGTACGACGAGTGCGATGGGGTGGCGCGCCGGGAGTACGACGCGGCCATGCGTCGGGCAGGTCGGATCTGGAACATCGTCTCCATCCAGAGCCAGCTCCCCGAAGTGATGCGCGACTCGATGCGCATCTACCGGTCGATCATGTACGGGCCGTCGCCGCTGAGCCGGGCCCAACGCGAGATGATGGCGGTCGTCACATCGCAGGCGAACGACTGTCACTACTGAATAGCGGCCCACCTGCACGACCTCCGTGACGAGGTCGAAGACGAACGGCTGGCCGACCGGATCGCCATCGACTGGCGGTCGTCGGGCCTCGGCGTCACCGATACGGCGCTGTGCGAGTACACCGAGAAGCTGACCCGCTCTCCCGCCTCGGTCGGCTCCGATGACATCGCCCGTCTCCGGGAGGCCGGTCTCGATGACCAGGCGATCTCGAGCGCAACCCAGGTGATCGCCTACTTCAACTACATCAACCGCATCGCGGAGGGTCTGGGCGTGCCGGCGGAGGAATGGCTGGAGAGCGACGGAACCCAACGGACGCCCTAGCCTCCCGAAGATGGCCAAAGAGAAGAAGAAGGCGAAGAAGGGCAAGCCCAAGTCCGGGAGTGCGTCGAAGCTGAAGGATCGCACGACCGCAAGGCAATTCACCGGCACCTTCGGCGGTGAGAAGGTCTCGTACACCACGACGGCGGGCACTCAGGTCTTCGAGTCCAACGACGAGAAGGTCTCGTTCTTCTACATCTCCTACACCCAGGACGACGCCGACCCGCGAACGCGGCCCCTCGTGTTCTGCTTCAACGGCGGGCCCGGGTCGTCCACCGTTTGGCTCAACCTCGGCGTCTATGGCCCGAAACGGATGGAGTTCGACGAGGACGGGTTCAAGGTCGGCATGCAGGGCCGTCTGATCGACAACGAGCATTCGATTCTCGATGTTGCCGACGTCGTGTGCATCGATGCCATGGGAACCGGGTTCAGTCGCACCGAGAAGAAGGGCGCCGAGAAGAAGTTCCACCACTTCAAGAAGGACATCGAGGCTTTCAGCGAGTTCATCGTCCACTATCTGAATCGCAACGGTCGTTGGGCGTCCCCCAAGTATCTCTCCGGCGAGAGCTACGGCACACTCCGCGGCGCCGGCATCGCCCGGGAGTTGTTCGACACGCACAACGTGGAGTTCAACGGGATCATCTTCATCTCGATGATCCTCAACTATCAGACCTCGGGGATCGACTCCACCAGCATGCTGGTGCATCCCGGCAACGACCTCCCGTTCGCGGTATACCTCCCCACCTATGCCGCCACGGCCAGGTATCACGGTCGGCTCGCCGAGCCATATCAGGACATGCCGCTACGTGAGTTTCTCGACGAAGTGGAGGGCTTCGCTCTTGGCGAGTACTGGAGCGCTCTCGCCCAAGGAGACCAACTCGATGACGAGCGACGCAAGGAGGTCGCCGAGCGTCTGAGCGCCTACACGGGGCTGGACGCCGGATTCATCGACCACTACGACCTTCGCATCCACATCATGAGGTTCTGCAAGGAGTTGCTGCGAGACCAGCACCGGACCGTCGGGCGCATCGACTCCCGTTACACTGGCATCGACCGGGTGAAGGCAGGGAACGTCATCGAGACCGACCCCTCCCTGGATGCGACGGGTGGGGTGGCCACGTCGGCGCTCAATCACTATCTCCGCGACGAGATCGGCTACGAGAGCGACGACGAGTATCTGATCATGGGCCCCGAGGTCTGGAAGAACTGGGACTACGAAGACTTCAAGGGCAAGTACGTCGACACGTCGGAGAACTTCCGGGAACTGCTTTCACGCTCCCGGGGAACGAAGGTCCTCGTCGCCAACGGCTACTACGACCTGGCTACGCCGCACTTCGCCACCGAGTACACCTTCTCTCACATGGGGCTCGACCCAGAGGTTCGGGAGAACGTGGAGCTGACCTACTACGAGGCAGGACACATGATGTATGTGCACCAGCCGTCGCTTGAGCAGCTGGCCACCGACATCAGGGAGTTCGTCAGAGAGACGAGATGAGACGGATCGGCATCCTCGGTGGGATGAGCTGGCAGTCCACTGTCAGCTACTACCGCCATATGAACGAGGAGGTCAACGCGCGACTCGGCGGCCAACACAGTGCCGACCTGGTCATCTGGTCCGGAGACTTCGATCCGGTGGCGGCGTGCGTTCTGGCGCGAGACTGGGGCGAGCTCGCCCGCATCCTGGTCCCCGCCGCCAAGTCCCTGGTGGCACAGGGAGCAGAGCTGCTTGTGATCGCATCCAACACGGTCCACTCGGTGGCCGACGCGGTCGAGGCCTATGGGGAGATCCCGGTGGTCAACATCATCGACGTGACGGCCCACCGCATGAAGGAAGCGGGTGTCGAGACGGCGGCCCTCCTGGGCACCGCTGCGGTCATGGAGGAGCCGTTCTATCGGGAGCGCATGGAGGACAACGGTGTGATCTGCTTGGTCCCCTCGGACACCGCACGAGCCGAGGTAGACCGGATCATCTTCGAGGAGCTCGTGTTCGGGACGATCGACGATGGATCGCACCACACCCTGGTCGATGTCATCGACGTCCTCGCCGACGAAGGCGCCGAGGGAACCATTCTCGGATGCACGGAGCTCTCGATGATCCTCGACGAAGATGACGGGGTGGTGCCCGGATTCGACACCACCCGCATCCACGCCATCGCCGCAGTCGATGCGGCGCTGGGTTAGTTCGCTCGGCTCAAGGGTTGTTGATCGGTGGAAGATCTCGCTCGGCCAGGGCCTGCATCGAGTCGCAGGTTACGTCGCCCAGTCCCTCCAGGAACAAGACATCTGTCTCCAGTGACAGGGCGAACTGGTACTCGGTCGGGCCACATGCTTCGTCGCCCGTCTCGGGTGTCAGGGCGATTCGGTACGGAGTCTCGACTATCTGGTAGGTCCCATTGTCCACGGTCTCTCCGTCCACGATGAACGAGTAGGTGCCACCCTCGAAGTTCACGCTGCCTGTTTCGTCACCCCATGATCCGTTCAGCTCGAACGCGCCCCCGTCGTCGACGACGACATCGGACTGCGAGAACTCACCAGGTTCGAAGAGCGGAGTGAGCCCAGTACGGAACAGACAGGGCTCGTTGATGCCCTGCAGCGAGCACGGCGCCGGTTTCATAGGACCAACGGCCGGTGTCGCCCGGTGAGCATCCCGGTGAGTCTCCATCTGACCGGAAGGCGAGGGTGCCCGGTCCGGTAGGGGTGAACGTCCCGCTGTCGACCAGGACACCGTCAACGACGAACCGATAATCCTCTCCGTCGAAGACAGCTCCAACGTCGCCCATCGTCCAGCTCCCCTCGAGATCGGAAGACCCTGTCGGTTCTGTGGGCTCGGGGATCTCGAACGGATCTGTCGGGGTCAAGGTTTCGATGTCGAGCAATGGCCTGAGCCCGCAGTCGTCGACCGATGTTCCCGATAGCTGGACGGTATCGTCGACGACGAAGTCATAGTTGATGATCGCTACGTCTCCGGGAGTGCAATCAACGGTCGCGTCTCCCGATGTGATCGTCACGATCCGGTTGTCGGGTTCTCTGACGCCGTCCTCGTATGTGCCGGAATCGGACAGAGCGCCGTCGATGACGATGGCGTATTCGGATTCGCCGAAGTAGAAGTCCGCCTCCTCTCCGGTCCAGTAGCCCTCGATCGTGCCGGTTTCGGCGGGCGGTTGAGTCGCCACAGGTACGTCAGTGTCGCCCTGGGTGAGTAGGAACACCACCACGCCCAACAAGACCACAACCGCGGCGGCCAGAGTCAACCACCAGGTGTTCCTCCGTCCGTGTGTCGTCGACTTCTCCTCTAGCTGTACCACGTCGCTGCTCCTTCGTTGGAGGGTTGCGAGGTACGCGGCGGGCTCGGCAGGCAGCGTCACGATCGTCTCGGGATCCGGGATCGGATTTCCTTCCTCGATCAAGGCCAACACCTGGTCTTCAATACTCACCGTGCACCTCCTTCCTGAGCAGCGGGGGATGACGCTTCGGTGTGTTTCGAGTACAACTCGGCAAGCCGGCTCTTGGCGCGGTGAAGTCTTTGTCTGGTGGCTTCGGCCGTGAGGTCGAGGACCCGTGCGATCTCTTCGTTGGAGAGCTGCTCCCAAACCGAGAGCTTGATGATCTCGCGGTCGGCAGGCCTCATTTCTTGGAGCACATCCAGAGCCTTCGTGACCTCCTCGCGCGCCACGATCTGATCGGCAACGGGCTCGGGTGGAGAAACGCCGAGAGAGTCGAGTTTCTCTCTCAGGCGTCGCTGTCGCCTCAGGGCTCGCCAGTGGTTGGAGGCAGTCAGATGAGCCACCCGGTAGAGCCAGGGCAACACGGCGTCCGACGGTGCGTCTTCGATACGTCGCCATACGGCCAACAGCACGTCGGCTACCAAGTCGTCGGTCTGGTCGGCGGGCACCCGTCGCCGGCAATAGGCGTAGAGGTGCCGATAGTGGGCCCGGTAGACCGAAGCGAAACGATCATCCCTTCCGGACAAGCTGACTTCTCTTCGGTTGACTCACACCTCTGATGTGTCCGGAGACTACGAAACGTGACAGGAGGGAGCCGTGTCACGCCGCTGCCCGTCCGGACATATCTACACCGAGCAACGGGGGTTGCGCGGCGCAGTTCGCGCCGGGAGTGTGACCGGGTACGGCCGACCCGGTGGCGCTCCGACGGAGAGATTCGACGAATGACCCTGTGGCCGATCTGGTTTGTGCTGTCTTCTTCTCCTCCTCCTCCTCCATCGACACCATCGAGCGCCGAGCACCCCCGCCACTTGACGGAGACCGATCCCCGTCGCATAATTCAACAAGCGTTGAATTAAGGAGAGAGTGTGCTGGCAATGATCATCAAGGAGTTCCGCCAGGTCTCGCGCGACCGCCGCACCCTGGCGATGCTCATCGTGATGCCGGTCGTCCTGCTCTTGGTCTTTGGCTACGCGGCGAGCTTCGACGTCGATGAGATTCCGACGGTCGTGGTCGGGCCGGGGGCGGAGGCGACCGAGTCGCTGCTGCCCGACGTGTTCGTCGTCGAGTCGGTCGACTCCGACGCCACGGAGGAGGATGCCTATCAGGATCTGGTTGCCGGTGTCGCCCATGCCGCTTTCGTCGCCGACCCCTCCAGTCCCACGGTGCTCATCGACGGGTCGGAGTTGTTCATGGCACAGACGGCCGTACAGGTGACCAACGCAATGATGAGCCAGGTCCCGAATCTGAACCAGGAGATCCTCTTCAACCCCGACCTCGACACGTCGGCAGTGCTCGTCCCCGGTCTCGCTGGTCTGATCATCGTCTTCGTCGGGACGCTGGTCACCTCGATGTCCGTGGTGAAGGAGCGTGAGGCGGGGACGATCGAACAGCTCGCAGTCATGCCGTTCAAGCCAAAAGACGTCTTCATCGGCAAGATCGCCCCTTACTTCCTCATCGCCTCGATCGACATCGTCCTCGTGTTGCTGATCGGCACACTCCTGTTCGACGTCCCGTTCAACGGGCCGTGGCCACCACTGGCCATCGGGGCCTTGATGTTCCTGTTCGTCGCGCTCGGCCTCGGGGTGCTGATCTCCTCGGTCTCGGAGAATCAGGCCCAGGCAATCCAGCTGGCTCTGATGACCGTGCTGCCCCAGATCATGTTGTCGGGGATCATCTTCCCGTTGTCTTCGATGCCGGCAGGCATTCGTTGGGTCGGTTACCTGCTGCCTCTGACCTATTTCAACGCAGTGGCGAAGGGGGTGATGATCCGTGGCGCCGACTTCGCCGACGTCTGGCTGCCTCTGAGCCTGCTCGCTCTCCTCGGCACTGTGATCTTCACCCTCGCCGTCGTCCGCTTCGCCCGTCAGCTGCGACCTGCCCGAGCCAAGGTCACCGTATGAGCTGGGGAGTCAGCCGGGTCACCGTCGACTTCGGCGACACCCGGGCCCTCGACGAGGTGAGCCTTGCCCTCGAGCCGGGGGAGATCTCCGTCGTCGTCGGAGGCGACGGTGCCGGGAAGACCACACTGTGCCGGACCATCGTCGGTCTCGAGTCGCTCGATGGTGGTGAGGTGTCACGTCCGCCGCGGACCTGCTTTCAGCCGGAGTCATCGGGAGTCTGGGCAGACCTCAGCGTGCTGGAGAACCTCCGCTTCGTCGCCGCTGCCTACGGGTTGAGCCACGCACACGCCCGGAGTCGGATCGAAGAGCTCCTCGACGTCACCGAGCTCGACGATGCGATCGATCGACTGGGACGGGACCTGTCGGGCGGGATGCGACAGAAGCTCGGGGTGGCGATGGCGGTCCTCTCCGAGCCGGAGCTGCTGGTTCTCGACGAGCCGACCACCGGGCTCGACCCGGTGAGCAGACTCGAGCTCTGGTCCTTCATCAACCTGTCGGCCCGGGATGGCCGCGCCGTGGTGGTCAGCACGACTTATGTGGCCGAAGCCCAGCGTGGCGACCAGGTTCTGGCCCTCGACCAGGGAAGGACTCTCGCCCTCGGTTCGACCGAGGACGTGATAGCCGCCATGCCCGGGCGCCTGTTCGACTCACCCACTCGAATAGGAGCGAACTCGTGGCACCGCGGGCACTCCTGGCGGGTTTGGTCACCCGACGGTGAGCCGATAGCCGGAGCCCAGGAGACCGCCCCCGACCTGGCCGATGTGGTCATCGTCGCCGCCTTGAGCGAGGAGCGGCGATGAGCTCGATCGAGGTGCGTCGGCTGACCAAGCACTTCGGAAGTGTGGTGGCAGTGGAGGACCTCTCTTTCGATGTTGGCGCGGGGGAGGTCGTCGGTTTGCTCGGTGCCAACGGCGCCGGCAAGACGACGACCATGAAGATCCTCCTCGGGCTGGCGAGCCCGACTTCTGGTGAGGCACGCATCGACGATGTCCCCACGTCGAGGGTCGACCGGAGGGTCTTGGGATATGTGCCCCAGGGCCTGGGCCTGTACAGCGATCTGACGGTTGCCGAGAACGTCGCATTCTCGGCAGCGGCGTTCGGCGTCCCCGAGCCATCGCTCGCCGCCGACGGGCTCGACGCGGTGGCGGGAAGACGGATTTCGCAAGTGTCGCTGGGGCTCCGGCGGCGGGTCGCTTTCGCGGTGGCGCGGTGTCACGAGCCATCGGTGCTGATCCTCGATGAGCCGACCTCTGGTGTCGGGCCGCTCGGACGGGCTCGGCTCTGGGAGACTATCCATTCCACCGCCGAGGAAGGCGCCGCCATCCTGGTGTCGACCCACTACATGGATGAGGCCGAGGAGTGTGACCGGGTCGTCTTAATGGCCGGCGGCCGGCGGGTGGCGTCGGGAGCGGTGGACGATGTCATCGGCGCCAACGAGGTGGTCACCGTGAGCGGTGAGGTATCCAGCGATCGGGTTGACGCGATTCGTGATGCCGGGGGCCATGTTCTCATGGACGGAGATGGCTGGCGCGTAGTGGGGCTCGACCGGGCCACCGTGTCGTCCCTCGCAGGTGAGACAGCCCGAACCGACGTGGTGCCGGCGACCTTCGAGGAAGCCTTCGTGGCGTTGTCCCGATGAGAGGTCTGGGGCGTCGGGCGGGCACACCGGACACCAGGGCGGAAATCCTCACCGCGGCACGGAAGGTGTTCTCCGAGGCGGGCTACGACCGGGCGACGGTCCGGTCGATTGCCGGTGTCGCCGACGTGGATCCGTCGCTGATCTATCACTACTACTCGACGAAGGATGAGTTGTTCGCAGCGTCCATCGAGGTTCCCTTCCCACCGATCGAGACACTCGAGTCCGTCTTCGCCGGTGAGCGCGGGGAGGTGGGCCTAACTCTCGCTCAGACATTCTTCACGGTCTGGGAGCAGCAGGAAGCCCGAGCATCTCTCCTCGGGATCCTCAGGTCGGCGATGGGAGGCGAAGATCAGGCTGTCGCTGCCTTCCGCGAGTTCCTCACCGCAACCATTCTCGAGCACGTCGCCCCGCTCATCCCCGGAGAACAGGCGCGTCTGCGCGCCCTCTTGATGGCCTCGCACCTCGTCGGCGTGGCGATGACTCGATACGTCATGCGGCTCGAGCCGATCGCGACGGCCCCGATAGAGGAGCTGGTGGCCCTGATCGCCCCCCGGATCCAGTCCTACGTGGACGACGGTGCCTCTTAGGCTCGGCACATGGATCGGTCAACGGGCGACGTCACAGAGTTCCTCTCCGAGCTGTCGGGCAAACGCGGCGACGAGATGCGCTTTCTCGACGCCGCAATCACCGAGAAGATGCCCGACTCACCCCGCCATCTCTACGAAGGCCGCTTCTGGGGAGGGAGCGACCAGCAGATCATCGGGTACGGGGTCATGGACTACACCAATCGATCAGGTGACGAGGTGGAGTGGTTCGTGGTAGGTCTCGCCGCTCAGAAGGACCACATCTCGATCTATGTGAACGCGGTCGAGGATGGCGTCTATCTGCTGCGTCACTATGAGAAGAAGTTGGGGAGGGCCAGGGTGGGGAGCGCCAGCGTCGCCTTCAAGTCGATAGGAGATCTCGACTTCGACGTCCTGATGGAGCTCATCGAGAGGGTCGGCCGGGTCTGAGCTCGACGCCGTGAGCTCATCCCGAGCGCTCAGCCGCCATGCGTCTCCACGAGGTTGAGGACTTCGGGCATGTCCAGCTCGGGGTAGGGGTCCGGTGCCATCAGGCCGAGGATTCGCTCTTGTGAACGCGCCGAGACCAGAACGTGGTCTGCCCAACGCGCCGAGAGCTCCGGGGACGGCACCCGGCAGCAAGACGGATCTGGACAGGTCGAGGTCTTCCGATTCTCGGTGTCACGTCCCCTGAACCAGCGCGCATCGTCGAAACCGACCCCGAGGGTGATGGCACGCGCCGGCTCCCGGCCGGCCTCGACGTGTGTGGTGCAGAAGAAGGTCCCTGCGGGCGTGTCGGTGTACTGATGATGGGTGCCGAAACGATCCTGAGAGTCGAAGGTCACCCGAGCACCCCATCGTCGACACAGTCGCTGGGTCTCCAGGCCACCGTGGCCGTCACGGGGCACGGGGACTCCGTCATTGGCGTATCCCTTCACCAGAACGCCCAATTCGTCGCTCACGAGCAGGTGACAGACGATCCCGAGGTGCCGGGTCAGGAGATTGGCGGTTCGCCACGCCGCCATCTCATAGGAGACGTAGAAGAGCTCCTTCACATCCTCGACATCGATGTCGTGATTCTCCTTGGCCACCAGGAGACGCGCCACGACCGAGTCTTCGGGGGCCAGCACGGCAGCGGCGAAGTATGCGGTCTCCATGCGCTGGCGGAGGAAAGTGGCGAGATCGGGATCGCGCTCGTGCCCCAGGATGAACCCGGCCACGGTTTGCAGGACCGCCTTCCGCGCCTGACGGGTCCGCAACTCGTTGCGTTGGGCGATGTAGATGCGGTTGTTCCTGGTGTCGATTATCGAGCGAGCGAATGTGGGCATGTCGTCGATCGGCATCAATTCGAATCCGATGCTGGCGGTGAGGTCGATGAGGTTCCTCGAGGAGAAGGGGCCTTCGCCGGCGTACCTCGAGGACTCCAGGGCCTCGCGAGCGGCCACCTCGATCTCTTTGAGATAGCCGTTGTTGGCCTCGAGGTGCTCGTGGACGGCGGCGTTGGCCGCACGTACGTCATCCGAACCGGCAGAGCGAAGACTCGATCGCTCCTTGAGCGCCTCGTGAAGACCCACGATATGGGCCAGAGTCGGATTGTCGACCTTGGCCGACGGCTTGATCGTCGGGATGTCGAGCGAGTCGAAGAGAGAAGTCTCCTGGGAGCGGATGAGGGCGATCTCCAACGAGTCGCGGCGGGACGGGGGAGTGGTGTCGAGGAGATCGGACACCTCCACGTCGAGGGCATGGGCGATTTCGATCAGCAGGTTGACTTTTGGCTCCTTCTTCCCGTTCTCCAGTAGCGATAGGTAGGGGGCGGGCTTGCCCACTGCCGCCCCGAGTTGATCCAGTGTCATCCCTGCCTTGCCACGGTGATGTCGGACACGCCGCCCCAGAACCAGGGGGTCGAGGGACTGAGGTTCGGTCATTCCTGCTCCTCATTGAAAGATCAGTAGATCTTATCTCAGGTTTGAGATCGATTTCAAGAAGGTAAACAAGACACTTACTTCTTATGAACCAGTTCCGACAAAGTGAAGTCGAGCGCCGGGTTCTCACCGAGGCCGCGGTGGTGTTCCTGATCGACCTCGAGAATGAGTTCGGCTGGCGTCGGGGCCAGTTACTCGAGCGTCGTCAGGAGCGGCAACGTCTCATCGACGCCGGTCGGCGACCTGATTTCCTCGACGCGACCCGCTACGTCCGCGATGGCGACTGGATGGTTCCCACGGTGCCCGCCGATCTGGCTGATCGTCGGGTGGAGATCACGGGGCCCGTCGACGCCAAGATGATGATCAACGCCCTCAACTCGGGTGCGAACGTCTTCATGGCCGACTTCGAGGACGCGACCACCCCGACCTGGGAAAACCTCCTCCAGGGCCACCTCAACCTCGTCGCCGCAGCAGAGCGAACATTGGAGCTCGAGACCGACACCAAGAAGTACTCTCTCGGCGAGGACATCGCCACTCTGGTGGTCCGGCCCCGTGGCTGGCACCTCGAGGAGAAGCACTTCCTGGTCGACGGGCGACCCATGTCGGCGTCGCTGTTCGACTTCGGTCTCTACATGTTCCATGGCGGCCAAGCCGCTCTCGCCAACGGCTCCGGCCCCTATGTGTACCTGCCCAAGCTGGAGTCACATCTCGAGGCCCGGCTCTGGAATGACGTGTTCGTCTGGGCGCAGGATCGGCTCGACATCGAGCGCGGGACCA
>JBAPYG010000066.1:0-15824 GCA_049284615.1 Acidimicrobiia bacterium | reverse complement strand
GAGGTGATCCGCTCTTGCAGGAACCCCATCTCGTCGGCGAGGTTGGGCTGATAGCCCACCTCGGAAGGCATCCGCCCCAACAGGGTCGAAACCTCGGAGCCGGCCTGAGTGAACCTGAAGATGTTGTCGATGAAGAGAAGCACGTCCTGGCCCTGGACGTCACGGAAGTACTCGGCCATGGTCAGGGCGGAGAGGGCCACGCGTAGCCGGACCCCGGGTGGCTCGTCCATCTGGCCGAAGGTGAGCGCTGCCTTGTCGATGACACCCGACTCCTGCATCTCCAGGAAGAGGTCGTTGCCCTCGCGCGTGCGCTCGCCGACGCCGGCGAACACCGAGACACCGCCGTGCTGGGTGGCGACCCGGTTGATCATCTCCTGGATGAGCACGGTCTTGCCCACTCCGGCGCCGCCGAAGAGGCCGATCTTGCCTCCCTGGAGGTAGGGGCACACGAGGTCCAGCACCTTGATGCCCGTCTCGAAGACAGTCTTCTGCGGCTCGACGTCCTCGAAGGCCGGCGGCGTGCGGTGAATCGGCCACCGCGGCTCGGAGAAGTCCTGGTCAGGGGCGTCGAGAGAGTCGCCCCACACGTTGAAGATGTGACCCAGGGTCTGATCCCCGACGGGGACGGTGATCGGTGCGCCTGTGTCGTGAACCTCGGCCCCTCTGGTCATCCCGTCCGTGGGGGCCATGGCGATGGCCCTCACCTTGGAGCCGCCCAGGTGCTGTGCGACCTCGGCGAGGACCATCTGCTCCTCCCCACCGAGGGTGAAGTAGATCTCGATGGCGTTGAGGATCTCGGGCAGTTCGTCCGGGGGGAACGCGACATCCACCACGGGCCCGGCCACCTTGACGATCCGGCCTAGTCCTTTGCGATCACTCATCTGATTGCTCCAATCTGAACACACTCACTTCTTGACATCTACCAGGGCCTCGGCCCCACCGACGATCTCGGTGATTGCCGTGGTGATCTCGGCCTGACGGGCCCGGTTGGCCTGGACGGTGAGACCCTTGATCAGCTCCTCGGCGTTGTCTGTGGCCGCCTTCATGGCGCGGCGCCGAGCACTGTGCTCGGACGCAGATGCTTCGAGGAGCATGTTGAAGATCACCGCCTCGACGTATCTCGGCAGCAGACGGTCGAGGATCTCACCCGGCGATGGCTCGAATTCATATGACACTCCGGGACCTTGCGTCTCCTCGCGCTCGGGTGGCGTGATGGGCAGCACTTCGATGGAGGCGGGGATCTGGGTCATCGCCGCCGCGAACTGGGTGTAGAACGATTCGAGGGCGTCGATGCGACCGCTGGCGTAGGCCTCCATGACGGTGTTGGCGATGGCCCGGGCATTGCCATAGCCGGGCGTGTCGGTCACGCCGACGTACGCCTGCTCGATCATGTAGCCCCGATAGCGAAAGTAGGACTGGGCCTTCTTGCCGACCGCGTAGATCAACACGTCCTGTCCCATCTTCTCCAGTGCCTTGATCCTCTGCTCGGCGAGTCGGATCACGTTCGAGGAGTAGGCGCCGGCCATGCCCCGATCCGAGGCGATGACGAGCAACCCCACGGTCGTGGGATCGCGCCGCTCGAGGAGAACGTGGGAGGCATCACCGCCGGCGCCGCCGACGTTCTCGATGACCTCGATCAACTTTGCGGTGTACGGCTTTGAGCCGGCGACGCGTGCCGTGGCCTTGGGGATGCGACTGGCCGCGATCAACTCCATGGCACGGGTGATCTTCTTGATCGAGTCGACACTCTTGATCCGGCGTCTGGTGTCACGGAGTGCGGCGCTGGCCATCGAACGCTATTCCTCGGTTCCGGAGCCCTCGAACGTCTCCTTGAACGCCTGGATAGCGTCGACCAGAGCATCACCCTCGGGAAGCTTGCCGGTCTCGCGGATGGTGGCCAGCACGTTGTTGCTCCGTGTGCGGAAGTATTCGCGCATCTCCACCTCGAAGCGGCGGATGTCGTCGATGGCTACGTCGTCCATGTAGCCCTCGGTGACGGCGTAGAGCGCGAGTACCTGCTCCTCGACCGGGATCGGGGCGTATTGAGGCTGTTTCAGGATCTCGACGACACGACGCCCTCGCTCCAGCTGGGCCAGTGACGCTGCATCGAGATCGGAGCCGAACTCTGCGAAGGCGGCCAGCTCCCGAAACTGTGCCAGGTTGAGGCGCAGCGGCCCGGCGATCTTCCGCATCGCATTGATCTGGGCGGCACCACCGACCCGGGACACCGACTCACCGGCGTCGACGGCGGGACGGACTCCTTGGAAGAACAGGTCTGTCTTCAGGAAGCACTGGCCGTCGGTGATCGAGATGACGTTGGTCGGGATGTAGGCCGAGATGTCGTCGGCCTTGGTCTCGATCACGGGGAGACCGGTCAGGGAGCCGGCGCCGAGCTCGTCGGACAGCTTGGCGCAACGCTCGAGGAGCCGGCTGTGCAGATAGAAGACGTCGCCCGGGTAGGCCTCTCGCCCTGGCGGGCGACGCAGCAGCAACGAGATCTCGCGGTAGGCGACGGCCTGCTTGGAGAGGTCGTCGAACATGACCAGGGCGTGCTCGCCGTTGTACATCCAGTGCTGGCCGATGGCAGAACCGGCATATGGGGCGTACATCTGGAGGGCCGGCGCATCGGAGGCTGCAGAGTGAACGACCACCGTGTACTCCAAGGCTCCGTGCTCTTCGAGGGTGGCGACCACTTCGGCAACGGTCGACGCCTTCTGGCCGATGGCCACATAGATGCACTTGACAGCCTTGTCCGTGCCCCAGAACTGCTTCTGATTGAGGATGGTGTCGACCAGAAGAGCCGTCTTGCCAGTCTGACGGTCGCCGATGATGAGTTGTCGCTGACCGCGCCCGATGGGCGTCATCGAGTCGATGGCCTTGATCCCCGTCTGGAGAGGCTCGCTCACCGGCTGGCGCTCGACGACCGATGGCGCCTGGGTCTCGAGGAGACGTCGCTCGCTCGACTCGATCGGGCCCTTGCCGTCGATCGGGTTTCCCAGGGGGTCGACGACACGGCCGAGCAGACCGTCACCGACCGGGACCGACAGGACGTTGCCGGTCTGTTTCACCGGGTCGCCCTCTTCGACGTGGTTGGAGTCGCCCAGGAAGACCACCCCGATGTCGGACTCGTCCAGGTTCAGCGCAACACCGACCAGGCCACCGGGGAACTCGAGCAGCTCGGAGGCCATGGCTGCGGGCAAGCCCTCGACGCGGGCTACGCCGTCGCCGATGGAGGCGACGTGCCCGACTGTCTCCTTCGACGTGTCGGGGGCCCAGCCCTCCAACTGCGAGCGGAGCGATTCGGTTATCTGGTCTGCAGTGATGGTCAGGTCGGACATGGATCTCCTAACGGGACGTGACAGCGTGCCGGGCTTCGTCGAAGCGCTTGGCTATCGATCCGTCGATGACGGTGTCACCGACTCTGGAAACGAGACCTCCGATTACGGAGGGGTCGACGACGACTTTCACCTCGACCTGCTTTCCCGTGGCGCGGCCAAGTGATGCGGTGACGCGTTCGATCGTCTGCGCGTCGAGGGGAACGGCGGAACGGACCTCGGCGAGCACCTTGTCCCGGGACGACGCCGCCTGGCCGGCGACGGCCATGGCGATCTCGGGGAGGTCGGCGACTCTGCCCTGGCTGACGATCAGCTGAACGGAGGCCAGGGTCAGTGATGAGGTCCTCGACCCGAGCAGGCCGTCCAACACCGATTGCTTCTTTTCGAGCGGAAGGAGCGGGTTGGTGAGGGCGGAACGGAGCTCGTCGGACGATTCCAGGGCGCGAGCAATGGCCAGCAACTCGGCCTCGACCCGGTCGAGGGAGCCCTCGCCCTTGGCCATCTCGAAGATGCCTCGGGCGTAGCCGTTGATGCGCTCGTCGGGCATCAGAGTCGCTCTAGGTCGGCGAGGTAGCGGTCGATCAGCGCCTTGTGGGCCTCTGCGTCGAGGGACTCGCCCACGATCTTTCCGGCGAGGTCCATCGAGATCTCGCCCACCTGTGACTTGGCGTCGGACAGGGCGCGGGACATCTCGGTCGCCGCCTCCTCACGAGCCTTGGCGCGTATGCCTTCGGCATCCGCCTCCGCCTTGGCCAGGATGTCGGCCCTCATCTGGTCGGCGGACTGGCGCGCCTCCTCGATGAGCCGGTTGCCCTCGGTCTTGGCCTCGGCCAGCTGCGACCGGTAGTCGGCGAGCAGGTTCTCGGCCTCCCGCTTCGCCTTCTCGGCCTCTTCCATCTGGCCCGTTATCGCCTGGCGACGCTGTTCCAGCGTGGCCCGGATCGTCGGCATCGCCCACTTCCAAACGAAGAAGAAGACGATGGCGAAGGCGATGATCCCGGCAATCAGCTCGGATGGCTCGGGCAGCACCAAACTGGCGTTCGAGCCTCCCTCGCCCTCTTCGGCGGCCAGGACGGCCATCGCGGTCAGAATCTGCATTGAAACTTCTCCCTCAGGCGATGAAGAAGAGAACGAAGCCGATGAGCGCCAGCGCTTCGGTGAACGCGATGCCCAAGAACATCGTCGTCCTAACCGTGCCGGCCATCTCCGGCTGGCGTGCCATCGCGGTGATGGCGTTGCCCACCACGATGCCGATGCCGATGCCGGGACCGATGGCGCCGAGACCGTACCCGATCAGTGCGATCGCTCCCTTGAGGAGCTCGATATTGCCTTCCATTCTCTCTCCTTAGTGCTCGAAATGGATCGAAGATTCGATGTAAACAGCGGACAGCAGCGTGAAGATGTATGCCTGGAGCACGGCGACGACCATCTCGAAGACGAAGATGCCGAGACCGAGCACGAACCAGGGGATGCCGACCAGGCCCTTCGCTCCGATCTCAGGGATGGCCGCGATGAAGATGATGCCCGAGCCGAGGAGCAGCGTGAGCATCAAGTGCCCCGCCACCATGTTGGCGAAGAGCCGTACGGCGAGGGTGAATGGCCTCAGGATGAACACGGACACCAGCTCGATGATCCCGACCAGCCAGCGCAGGCCGATCGGCACGTGCTTGGGCCAAACGGTGTCGAGGAAGTAGCGGAAGCCGTTGCGGCCAAATCCCATGAACATGAAGATGATGTAGGTGACGATGGCGAGCAACGCCGGTATGGCCATCCGCGCGGTTATGGGGAAGTTGATGAGTGGTGTGATCTCGAAGAGATTTCCCACCAGGATGAACATGAAGAGGGCCAGTAGGTAGGGGACGTACCTGGCGCCTTCCGGGCCGATCACGTCGCGCCCGACACCGTCACGGACGAACTCTACGACCGACTCGATGGACGTCTCGAACTTCGAGGGGACCAGGCTGCGGCGACGGAGACCGAAGTAGAGGAGGGCCACGACGATGAAAGCGGCCAGGAAGGTGAGAAAGACCGTGCGTGTGAAGTTGAAGCTGCCGATGGTGAACCAGGGCTCGGTGAACTCGAAGAGCTCTTTCACGTCGCTGGGCGCGCATATGACGACGTTGGCGACATCACACTCGCTCGCCAGGATCATTTGCTCCACGTGAGTTCCCTTTCCTTACCTCTCGATACCGCCATGGCCTCGAGCACCAGCAACACCAGGTAACTCACCACGGCGCTGATTCCAAAGGCCGGCCGATCGACGTCGACCAGCACTGCGATGAGCAGCACCGCCCCGATGAATAGGCCAAGGCGAAGTACGAAGCCGATCAGGGCGGCGGCATGATAAGCCTGAAGGCTGATCCTTGCCGAAATCGAGAGCATGGCGCCGGCGAGGAGGAAATTCGCGACCACCACCCCGATGCCGAGCGCCGAGCTCCACAGCCCGGTCCAGCCTCCGAGCACCCCGAACAGGATCAGCAGGGGCGGGGCGACGTACCCGACACGGGCCACGGTGTGCAACGCCATGATCTTCTCGACCGGCACGGTCATGTGCTCACTTGTCACGCGTGACGTCCTGCATGGCCTTGGAGTACTGCCACATCTTCATGAACCCCGAGTAGGAGCCGAGGATGATCCCCACCGACACCAGCCAGGGGTCGGTGCCCAGCCAACGATCGGCGAGATAGCCGAGCAGCGCGCCGGCGAGGATGGAGCTGATGAATGAGCCACCATGCATCCATCCGTCGCTCATCGCCGAGTGGACCTGTTGGCTGGGGGTCTGCTGTTTCACGGGGAGTGGTTCCTTGTGAACTATTTCACAAAGACTATTTGAGGTGGGGGCAAAGGCAAAATCAGAACCTAGCAAACACGGGACGATAGGTTCGGCCCCCATGTCGCGACAACCAACCGCAATCCTTCTCGATGTGGGAGGAGTCTTCCTCCTCCCCTCCCGCGACCACATTCGCAGTGCGCTGCGTCAGGTCGGGCATGCGATCGATCAGGATCAAGCCATCGATCGAGCCCACTACGTGGCGGCCCGAGTGTTCCCGATGGATCTCGAGGACACCGCCAACCTCGGCCCATATTGGACCGAGTACCTGAAGCTCTATGCCCGAACGGTGGGGGTGCCGGAA
This sequence comes from Acidimicrobiia bacterium, assembly GCA_049284615.1. Lineage (GTDB taxonomy): Bacteria > Actinomycetota > Acidimicrobiia > Spongiisociales > ZC4RG35 > JANQRA01. The sequence continues at coordinate 9,355 of JBAPYG010000066.1, read as the reverse complement.
GACACCAACGACCAGGCCGTCGAGCACCTGAGGAACGAGTACGTGACCGGCGCTCTGTGGAGCCAGGTCATCGAGGGCTCTCGGGACGGACTCGCCGAGCTCGTGGCCGGAGGAGTTCCCGTCGGCATCGTCTCCAACTCGGACGGCACGATCGAGCGACGTCTCGACGAGATGGGGATCTGCCAGGTAGGCCCGGGCGGCGGGGTGGAGGTTCGCTGTTTCGTCGACTCCGGGGCGGTCGGTGTGGAGAAGCCCGACCCACGGATCTTCGACTTCGCGCTCGACGCACTCGATCTCGAGCCCGACGGCGTTTGGTACGTGGGGGACACTCCCGGCTTCGATGTCGTCGGCGCCCGACGGGCGGGCCTCGAGCCCCTCTTGATGGATCCGTACGACGTGAGCGGCGACCTCGACGTCACCCGGGTGGCGTCACTCCGCCAGGTGGCGGAGATGGCCGCCTCTTCACGATCGGCCCTCTAAAGAAGTTTGCCCTTCTTGCCGATTGGGGACACAACGCTCCATCGCGCGCTGGTGAAGGACAATGGGCAGAGTCAGAAAGCAGAATTCAGCAATGCTGCCAACCCTGTTGGCGGCTCTGCTCGCGCTCCCACTCGTTCTCGTCGGCCCCCCACTCCCGGCGAGCGCCGCAGTCAGCCGGGGCTCCTTTGAGAACTGTCTCCTCGGTTCGGTGAATGCCGAGCGCACTGCGAGGGGGATCGCACCGGTGGAGATGGCCGAGGAGATGGTCGACGATGTGCGCGACTGGTCGGAGTGGATGCGATTCAACACCTTCGAGCACATGTCGGGCTCGCTTCGTCTCAGCATCCTTCCCGACACCTGGACCACATACGGCGAGAACATCGCCTGGAGCTCCAACTCGGGTCTTTCCGACTGCTCGACGATCCATGAGATGTGGATGAACTCGAGCGGTCATCGGACGAACATCCTCGACCCGAGTTTTCACCACCTGGCTGTGGGCACCTATGTGGACGGGTCGGGCTGGTGGGCCACGCAGCTCTTCTTCGACGCGACCAACTACCCGGTCACCTGCGAGGGAACCTTCTGTGACGATGACGGTGCCACTTTCGAGCCGGCCATAGAGAAGGTGGCCGCGGCCGGCTTCACCCAGGGATGCAACCCTCCTACCAACGATCGGTTCTGTCCCGACGACCGCGTGACACGGGGCGAGATGGCGGCCTTCCTCACCCGGGCCATGGGCCTTCCCTCGGGGCCGTCCCCCGATTTCACCGATGACAACGGATCGGTGTTCGAAGACTCCATCGAGCGCATCGCCGCAGCCGGGATCACCCAGGGATGCAACCCACCCGACAACACCCGCTTCTGCCCTGACGCCCCGATGACCCGGGGGCAGATGGCCGCCTTCCTGACACGAGCCTTCGACCTGCCCAGCGCCCACGGCATCGACTTCACCGACGACGACCGATCGATGTTCGAGGAGGCGATCCAGAGTCTTGCCGCGGCGGGCATCACCTATGGGTGCAATCCGCCGAACAACACGCGCTTCTGCCCCGATGACTACGTGACCCGGGGGCAGATGGCCGCCTTCCTGGCCCGCGCCTTCGGTCTGTAGGCGTCAGCCGGCGTGGATCAGCTCCACCACCGGCGCCATCGCCTCGATCCCCCCGGGGCCTTTCGGGAACACGTCGCACCTGATCTCCTCGAAGCCGAGGCTCCCCAGCTCGAAGAGCATCGTGGCGATCTGATCGGCTGATCCAGTCAGCGGGTTGTGGAGCTCGCTCTCGACCCCGGGAAGAGCGACCGAATAGACATCCAGGGTCTTGACCAACGACCCGGGGTCGCGACCTGCGTCGAAACAGGCCGCGTCGAGCTTCTCCATGATCGGCCCGAGGTGCGCCGACATCTGGTCGAACGTCTCGTCCCAGCACCACCAATTCCACTCGTCGGCGTACCGGGCCACCAGACCCAGCATCTTCTCTCCTCCGGCGGCGATGGTGAGACGCGGCCCCTCCCGATGTGGGCCGCGCAAGGCCAACTCTCCCCCATGTGCCGAGTGAAATCGCCCTTCGAAATCGACACTCCCGGTCCGCAAGAGTCGATGGAGGACCTCGATCCACTCGGCGAAGCGTGAGTAGCGATGGTCGGTCGGGAACCCGAACCCTCGATAATCCGAGTCCGGCGTGTTCCCGGCCCCGACACCCAGCACGTACCGCCCACCCGATATCTCGTCGAGGGTGGTCGCCATGCTGGCCACGAGCGCTGGCGCCCGATATGGGGAGTTCACCACCGACTGCCCCAATTCGATCGAAGTCGTTGTCGCGGCCAGCGCCCCGGCGATGGTCATCGACTCCCACACTCCTTCCACACGGGTCTCCTCGCGATACATCAACGCATCTTCAAACACGAAGATGTCAAAGCCCACCTCCTCTGCGAGTCGCGCCCGTTCCGAGAGCCGCACCCAGGTCGGGGCCTGAGGACCGGGCTCACCGTGAAGCTGGTTGATCAGGCCGAGGCGCATCAGACGTGTCCGGCGAAGTCGGGGGGGTAGGGGGAGAACCGGGCCGCCAGCTCGCCGACGCGACCCGCGACCTCGGCGAGAGCCGCCCCGTCATCTCGCTCCTTCAACGCCCGGCAGATGAGTGACGCCACCTCGCCGGCCTGGTCCTCCTTCATCCCCTGCGTCGTCATCGCCGGTGTGCCGATGCGCAGCCCGGACGCCCGGTACGGCGGGCGAGGGTCGTTGGGGATCGTGTTGAAGTTGAGCGTTATCCCGAGACCGTCGAGGAGCTTCGCCGCTTCCTTCCCGGTCAGGTCCTCGTCGACGGAGCGGAGGTCGATCAGGTACAGGTGGTTGTCCGTGCCCCCGGAGACGACCCGCACACCTTCGTCCTGAGTCTGTCTCGCCATCGTTGCGGCGTTGGCCACGATTTGCTCGGTGTACTCGTGGAACTCCGGTTGCATCGCCTCTTGGAAGCAGACGGCCTTCGCCGCGACCTGAGACTCGATCGGACCACCCTGGACGTTGGGAAACACCGATTTGTCGACTCGATGGGCGAATTCCTCTGTGGCGAGGACGATCCCACCGCGCGGGCCGCGCAATGCCTTGTGGGTCGTCCCTGTGACGATGTCCGCGTGCGGCACCGGCGAAGGGTGCGACTTGCCGGCGACGAGCCCGATGAAATGGGCGGCGTCGACCATGAAGATGGCCCCGACCTCGTCGGCGATCTCACGGAAGGCCGCGTAATCGAGGGTTCGCGAGTAGGCGGAGTACCCGGCGAGGACGATCTTCGGCCGACACTCGTGAGCGAGACGTCGCACCTCGTCCATGTCGATCATCTCGGTGTCGGCGTCCACCCCGTAGGCGACGAAGTCGTAATAGAGGCCGCTGAAGTTCACCGGCGACCCGTGAGTGAGGTGACCGCCGTGGTCGAGACGCATTCCAAGAACGGTGTCCCCCGGGTCGATCAAGGCGAAGTAGGCGCCCATGTTGGCCTGAGCGCCGGAGTGTGCCTGCACGTTGGCGAACTCGGCGCCGAACAGGTCTTTGGCCCGATCGATGGCCAGTTGTTCCATCTCGTCGACGACCTGACAACCCTCGTAGTAACGCCGACCCGGGTAGCCCTCGGCGTACTTGTTGGTGAACACCGACCCGGAGGCGGCCATCACGGCCGGTGAGGCGAAGTTCTCGGAGGCGATGAGATGGATCGACGAGTTCTGTCGCTCCAGGTCCTTGCGGATCAGGCCGGCGATCGCCGGGTCGACCTGCTCGATCGTGTTCATTGAGATCATGCGGCGAGAGTACCGCTAGATGTCGACGGGCCCTTTCCTGAGCACCACGAGGCGGGCACCGGTGGCATCGATCACGGTCGAGGCGGCTCCTCCCGGGGCCGTTCCCTCGAGATAGACCCGAATCCGGTCGCCGAATATGCGACGTGCCTCGACATGGGACATCGCCTCGGCACCACCTGACTCGTTGGCGGAGGTGACGGCGAGTGGGCCGAACTCGATCAAGAGCTCACGGGCCACGGGGTGGTCGGGCATTCGCACCCCCACCGTCTGCAACGCCTTGTCACCAACCCAGTCGGCCATCACGACCTTCGGCCTGACCACCAGCGTAAGGGCACCCGGCCAGTGGGTGCGCGCCAGATGCGCAGCCTCGTCGTAGATGTCGGCTATCTCCTCCGCCTGATCGAAGTTTCCGACGAGCACACCGACCGGCTTGTGCTCGGGTCGGCCTTTCAGGTCGAAGAGACGGGCCACGGCCTCCAGGTTGAAGGGGTCGGCGCCGATGCCGTACACGGTGTCGGTGGGGATGCCGATCACCTCGCCGCTGCGCAGGGCGGCGAGTGCGTCGATCATGGCTTGACCGCGACCACGTATCGGTCGCGACCGGCGAGATCCTTGCGAACCACCGTGGGCAGGTCGAGGAACGAGCTGGGCGCCGACACTCCCTGCGTCTCACCGATCTCGCAAACGAGAACGCCTCCCGGGCGTAGCCACCGGGACGCCGAAGCCCCGACGGTCTGTATCGCCTCGAGACCGGTGGGGCCGGACACGAGTGCCACCTTGGGCTCGCGCTTCACGTCCTCGGGGAGGTCCCGGAATGCCGCATCGGATACGTACGGCGGGTTGACGACGAGGAGGTCGACCTCGCCGAGCAAGGACGCCGGCAGTGGATCGAACATGTCACCGACCGTCAGGTAGATGTCGAGTTGGCTGCGAAACCGGTTCTCTGTGGCCACTTCGATGGCGTCCTGTGAGATGTCCGTCGCGAACACCGCGGCCGATGGGAATTCCTTCTTCAACGCGAGGGCCAGCGCCCCCGAGCCGGTGCAGAGATCGACGATGACTTCGGGGTTACGGACCATCCGGGCCGCGATCTCGAAGAGCCCCTCTGTCTCCGGACGGGGCACCAGCACCCGCTCGTCGACCACCAGGTCGAGGGTTGCGAAGGCCGCGCTGCCCTCTATGTATTGCAGCGGCTCACCGTCGAGACGACGAGCCACGAGATCTTCGAGGGGTTTGGAAGGCCCGGCGATGGCCTCGAGACGGGTCAGCTCATGTGGGGGAATCTGCTCCATGGGGCCCCAGCAGTCTGCCAGATGTGGGCTTCGACGTAGCCGGCCGAAGGCCCGAAGCCACCGCGTCGGGGTGACTCGTCTTCCGGATCAGACTCCGCAGGCGGCCCCGATGCGAACGACGAAACCGTCATCGGTGGGCTCGTAGACGTCCACCCAAGAGTTCTCCCAGGCGAGACCGTCGACCACGAGCTCCATCGTCCCATCGCCGTTGAGGTCGGCGACCGCCGAGATCCGGAACGATGCGGGGAAGCTCTGCTCGGTGGGTGGGATCACCGATTCGGCGATGATCCTGGGAGCGCTCCACGCGGGGCTCGTGGCGAAGAGGACCGAGTAGACCCCGGATGCCTCGTTCGCGAGCTCGGTCGATTCCGTCACCACGAACGTCTCGAGTGAGCCATCACCGTCGATGTCAGACTCGACGACTTGCGCCAGGACGACCGAATCGGTGCTGAATCCTCGATCCGCCAGCAGACTGATGGCCGCGTACTCGAGGTCGGGGCTCGATTCTCCCGTCGACGCCGGACGGGGCTGGATGTCCCAGGGTGCGGAGATGGCGAGACCCGACAACCCCCCTCTCCACTCCTGATCTCCATCGAGTGGGGCCCAGAGAAGGTCGGGGTCGGCGAGCTCGATGCCGGGGAAGTCGATGTCCGGGTCGTAGATGTCACAACCCGTGATGCGAGCGCCGCCGGTGGTCGAGACCCCGTCCGAGCCGAGCAGGGCGACCTGATAGTCCTCGCCACCGCTCACCGGGAGATCCATCCCATCCTCCGCCTGCACCCAATTCGAGCCATCCCACCAGCCCAGTGTGCGGTTGGCGACGCTCGAGGTGATCACCGCCACCTCTGCCCAATTGCCCTCGACCAGGGTCGTCGGCGTCGAGGAAGTAGTCGTGACAGACGCCAGGTTGGTCGTGGAGACCTGTGCTCCGGTCGTCGTGGTGACTGCGGGCGCGGAGACGGTGGTGGCCGTGGGCTCGACGGTGTTACAGGCCGCGGTCAGCAGCAGAGCTGCCGGTAGGGCTGGTGCGAATCTCATGTGCATCGAACGCCCGGGGGGCCACCCGGAGTTCCTACCCGGCCTCTCCGGCCAGCTTCTCGGCGCGCTCGGCGGCGGTCAGCGCATCGACGAAGTCGTCGAGACCCCCTTCGAGCACCGAGTCGAGACGTTTGATGGTCAGCCCGATGCGATGGTCGGTGACGCGGTTGTCCTTGTAGTTGTACGTGCGGATCTTCTCGGATCGCCCGCCGGTGCCCACCTGGCTCTTGCGCGCCCCGGCCAGTTCGGCGGCAGCCTTCTCCTGTTCCATCTGGAGCAGACGCGAGCGGAGCACCCGCCACGCCTTGTCCTTGTTCTGCAGCTGGCTCTTCTCGTCCTGCATCGAAACCACGATCCCGGTGGGCTCATGGGTCAAGCGCACGGCCGAGTCGGTGGTGTTGACCGACTGGCCGCCAGGTCCGGTCGAGCGGTAGACGTCGACTCTGACGTCGTTGGGGTCGATCTCGATGTCGACCTCCTCGGCCTCGGGAAGCACTGCCACCGTCGCCGTCGAGGTGTGGACCCGGCCCTGCGACTCGGTCTTCGGGACCCGCTGGACCCGGTGTACCCCGCCCTCGTACTTGAGCTTGGAGTAGGCGCCGCGACCCTTGACCGACACCGTCACCTTGTCGTACCCCCCTGTCTCCGATTCCGACGACTCCATCTCCTCCATGCGAAAGCCGAGATGCTCGGTGTACTTCTGATACATGCGCAGGAGGTCGCCTGCCCAGATCGACGCCTCGTCTCCGCCCACACCGGAGCGGATCTCCACGATCACGTCCTTGGCGTCGTTGGGGTCCTTGGGCACCAGAGCGCGCTTGATGCCCTCGGTGAGGGTCTCGATCTGTCGCTCCAGCTCCCGGGCCATCTGCGCCATGTCCGGGTCGTCGGCCATCTCACGTGCCTCGCCCAGGTCGACCTCGGCCTGACGCAAGCGCCGGATGTCGGCCACCACGTCCTTGAGGTCGGAGTGCCGCTTGCCCAGCTCGGCCAGCCGGGACGGGTCGGCCAGCACCTCCGGATCACCGAGAGCTGCCTCGGTCTCGTCGAAGGATGCCTCGATCTCGGCGAGACGGTCACTCAGTGCCTGGTCCATCAGAGGTCCCCGGTTTGGGCCGCCTCCCTGACACCGAGCGCCACCGCCGGGACTCCACCGCGCCCGGACACGTCGGCGAACTGCTCGTCGTCGAGGGCGACCACGAGACTCGATATCGCCACCTCGATCTGGTCTTCGGAGGGAACAGCGGTGGTCAGCTTCTGCAACCAGATGCCGGGCTTGGCCAGTGCCCTCGCCAGCAACCCGTCGGGGCGGGTGCCCGACCAGCGCAGGAGCTCGTAGGCGAGGCCGGCGATGATCGGGATGCCGAGGAGTCGGGAGACGACGAGGAACACGAGACCGGGCTGACCGAGAAACGTGAACAGGACGATCGAGCCCAGGATCACGATGAGGAGGAAGCTCGTCCCACACCTCGGATGCTCGGGGTCGTAGCGTGACACCGATTCGACCGACAACGGCTCTCCGGCCTCATAGGCGTGGATAGACATGTGCTCGGCGCCGTGATACTCGAAGACCCGGGCGATCTCCTTCGACCTGCCGATGAGCCAGATGTACCCGATGAAGAGCCCCAGCCTGATCACACCCTCAATGACACTGAATGCCAGATCGGAGTCGTCGGACACGGCGTCGGCGGCGAGAGCGGGCAGGAGGATGAAGACACCGGCGAAGAAGGCGAACGCGAGCAGCATCGTCCAGCCGATCTGAGCGCCGGTGAGAGGCTTCTCCTCCTCCTCCGTCGCCACCTGAGCCGACCAGGAGAGGGCTTTGAAGCCGAGGGTCAGCGACTCGGCGAGCACGAACATGCCCCGGATGAAGGGGACTCTTGCCCAGCGGTTGCGCTCGGAGAGCCGGGTCAGGTCGTTGCGGCGGGCGATGATGCCACCGTCGGGTTGACGGACGGCCACCGACCATGCGCTCGGGGCCCGCATCATCACGCCTTCGATGACCGCCTGGCCCCCCACTGTGGTCGCGGGATCGATCGGCCCTTCCTTGTCGGGAAGGGAACCGACCACGTCTCCTTCGGAGGGATGGCTGGGGCCGGTCGCCGAAGTGCTGGCGTCGGCCACTTCCCCTTCGGTCAGATCGCGGCGCGGGCCCCCGTCGGGGGCCGAGGACTCACTCTGAGTCAGTGGCCTCATCCTCGGACTCGGCATCTTCGGTCTTGGCCTCGCCGGCCTTGGTGAAGGTGCTCTTCCCGTAGCGCTTCTGGAAACGCTCGACACGGCCACCGGCGTCGACGACCTTCTGCTTCCCGGTGAAGAAGGGGTGGCACTCGTTGCACAACTCGATGTGCATGTCGCCCGGCTTCGTGCTCCGGGTCTCGAACGTGTTGCCACACGAGCAAGTCACCGTCGTGGTGTCGTAGTTGGGGTGGATGTCGGTCTTCACGTGATTCTCCTACCGGTCAAGTCTCAGCCGCTGCTCTTCGCCACTTCGGCGAGGAACTCGGCATTCGACTTGGTTGTCTTCAAACGATCGATGAGCAACTCGATGGCGGCTCCCGGCTCGAGAGCCAGCAGCACTCTACGAAGCTTCCAAACCTGAGTCAGCTCGGTCCGATCGAACAGCAGCTCCTCTTTCCTTGTTCCCGACATCTCGATGTTGACCGCCGGGTAGATCCGCTTGTCGGCCAGCTTCCGATCGAGGTGGAGCTCCATGTTGCCCGTGCCCTTGAACTCCTCGTAGATGACCTCATCCATCTTGGAGCCGGTCTCGACCAGAGCCGTGCCGAGGATGGTCAGCGAGCCGCCTTCTTCGATATTTCGGGCGGCACCGTAGAACCGCTTCGGCGGATAGAGAGCCTGAGAGTCGACGCCACCGGACAGGATTCGCCCCGAGGCCGGGGTGGCCAGGTTGTGCGCCCGGGCGAGACGGGTGATCGAGTCGAGGACGATGACCACATCGGTGCCCATCTCCACGAGTCGCTTGGCTCGTTCGATGGCGAGTTCCGACACCTGGGTGTGCTCCTCGGCCGGTCGGTCGAAGGTGGAGTAGATGACCTCACCCTTGACGGTCCTCTGCATGTCGGTGACCTCTTCGGGCCGCTCGTCCACCAGCACCACCATCAGGTAGCACTCTGGATTGTTGACCGTGATCGACTGAGCGACCTCTTGAAGGACAGTGGTCTTGCCTGCCTTCGGTGGGGACACGATCAGGCCGCGCTGACCTTTCCCGATCGGCGAGATCAGGTCGATGATCC
>JBAPYG010000065.1:0-6291 GCA_049284615.1 Acidimicrobiia bacterium | reverse complement strand
TCCGGGCTGCGGTCGGACGAGAAGATCACGTTGCCCGAGTTGATGTAGGTGCTGACGGTCTCCGCCCCTGCCGCCTCGAATGTCTCCTTGAGACGGCTCATCTCGACCTTGTTCTTGCCTCCGACGTTGATCCCCCGGAGGAGGGCGACGTAGATCACGTGGCGAGGTTAGGCGGGCCGGACACCCGCCCTGAAGACACCCAGACCCGGCAGCACGCGGACCCACCTGCCAGGGCCGGGGGCGACCATCTGTGAGCGATCTCCAACGTCCGGTGCTGCGCTATTCTCCGCGGAGCCGGCCTGAGCCGGGCGAGATTGGCGAAGGGTATGGGATCTCACCCGATCAACGAAGGTAGTTCTTCGATCAGCACACCTCGTCTGCAATTGCGTGTCTTCATCGTCTCGTCTCCCGACGTGCCCTCGGAGGAGCGTGACGCGGCGAGCGCGGCGGTGAGGTCGTTGCAGCAGACTCCGGTGCTGTTCGAGCCGGCGATGGACGCCAGCAGCGACGAAGATCTCTATCGCTCCCACCTCGAACATGCTGACGTCTTCGTCGGCATCTACGGCAACGGGGACGCATCGGTGGGCGGGGTGGATCTGATGGCCATCGGAGACGAACAGACTCGCTCCAACATGCCGCGACTGTTCTACGTTAAGGAGCCTTCGCCGGCCCGTCGACCGGCCGTGACCGCGTTTCTGGCCGACATTCGGCGTCGCGGTGACGTCACCTACCGGTCATTCTCCGACCCGGGAGACCTCGCTGCGCTGATCGCCGACGATCTCGCCGTGCTGATCACGGGTGACCTCTCCGACGGCGACCCGACATCGTCTGCGTCCGTCCTCACCTTCCTCTTCGCCGATCTGGAAGGATCGACTGCCATGCTCCGTCGTCTCGACGGCGAGTACCCCGTGCTCCTCGGCGAGTACCACCGCATCGTCAATCGCGTGGTCCAATCGCATCGAGGCCACGTGGCGAACACCGAAGGCGACGGCTTCTTCTGTGTGTTCAACTCACCCGTCGATGCCGTGGGCGCGGCCGCCGAGATCCAAGTGGCGATGTCCTCGTCTTCCTGGCCGGCTGCGGTCACCCCACGTTGTCGCATCGGCATCCACACCGGTGCCGCGGTCCGAACCGCAGAGGGTTATGTCGGGCTGGACGTTCACGTTGCCGCTCGCATCGGGGCCGCCGCCCAGGGTGGTCAGATCCTGGTGTCCTCGAGCGTGTCCGACTCGATCTCCGGGGAGGCGTCCGAGTACGGCTGGGCGCTCGTCGACCTGGGTCGCTACGGCCTCAAGGGAGTCGGTCGAAGCGAGCGGCTCCTCCGCGTCGACATGCCCGGCCTCGAGGTCGTCTCGACGGCGCCACGGGCGCGTCCTGACACCCCCTCGACCGTCCCGGCTACGCCGAAGCGGCTCATTGGCCGGCTCTCCGACGTCAACGGGGCATCGGAGATGCTCATGCGGGACTCGGTCCGTCTCGTCACGCTCACCGGCACCGGGGGCACGGGCAAGACGAGGCTGGCCATCGAGATGGCGAGGTCACTCGACACCCGTTTCCCCGATGGCATCGTTTTCGTCGACCTGTCGGCCGTGCGTGATGTCGACAGGTTCCTCCCCGTCGTAGGGCGGGCGATAGGGGTCCGTGAGTCGGGCGGGAGGACCATCGTCTCCGGGCTGCAAGCCGTCGTCGACGACGCCTGCATGCTCGTGGTGCTCGACAACATGGAGCAGCTCATCGGTGCCGCTCCCCAGGTGGCTCAGCTCATCGAGGCCCTGCCCAACGTCAAGTTCCTCGCCACGAGTCGAACGCCGCTCCGAATCGGTTGGGAGAACGAGTATCCGGTCCCTCCCCTCGAGATACCGGCGAATACCGACGGAGAGGAGCAGATCGATCGCTCCGGAGCAGTGGCGCTCTTCGCGGAGCGGGCCATGGCGGCGAGACCGCTTTTCGAGCTCAACGAGGTGACACGGCCGGTTGTGGTCGACATCACCCGTCGTCTCGATGGCCTGCCGCTAGCGATCGAGCTCGCCGCAGCCAGGCTCAGGGTTTTTTCGGTCGAGGAACTGTTGAGGAGACTCGATGAGAGCCTCGATGTCCTCGAACGCGGCTCATCCGACTTGCCGGAGCGACACCGCACCCTCCGTGGTGCGATCCGCTGGAGCTACGACTTGTTGGAACCGGCGGAGAGGATCGTGTTCCGGCGTCTCGGTGTCTTCTCGGGTGGCTGGACCTTGCAGGCCGCGGTCTCCGTTTGCGCCGACGCCGACCATGGGGAGTCGGTGGTCCTAGATGCTCTCGAGGAGTTGGTCGCCAAGTCTCTGGTCGTGTTCACGATCGACGAGTCGGGCCGCCCCCGCTATCGGCTGCTGGAGACGCTTCGTGAGTTCGCGATCGAGGAGAGCCGCACTCATGGGGAGGAGACCGAGATCCGTCTCCGCCATCTCGCCTGGGTGCGAGAGATGGCAGGGAGGGTCCAGGACATCCTCCCGACGCCCGAGTTCCCCCCCTTCCTCGACGAGGTCGAGCGTGAGCGCTTCAACATCCGGGAGGCCCTCGATTGGAGCGTGCGGAATCGCATGGGCACCGACGATGCCCTGATGGTGTGTGGGATGCTCCCCTTGTTCTGGGACACCCGGGGGTTCGTGGCCGAGGGACTGCGCTGGTCGAGGGCATTGGTCGCTCTGACGACAGGGGAGGGCAACACCCAGCCTCGGGGCATGGCGCACACCGCGCTCGGATGGCTGGAGATGCTGGCAGACGAGCCCGATGAGTCCGAGTGGGCCCTGTCTTCAGCAGTTCAGATGTTCAGTGAGCTGGGCGACCGCGCCTGGTTGGGTCGTGCCCTGTCGATGCGGGGGATGACCACCTACAACCGGGGCCTCCTCGACGAGGCGGAGATGCAATTCAACGAGGCGATCGAACTGAGTCGCGAGAACGACCTCGATTGGCTAGCCGATGCCTGGTGCACCTACGGCCTGGCCCACGTGGAGCTGTCCCGTGGCGACTTCGTCTCGGCCGAGCCCAAGCTTCGTCACGTCCTCGATTTCTCGAGGGCGCACGGTCTGACCTGGGGCGTCGGACATGCCCAGCTCAGCCTGGGTGTGTTGTCGTTCATGACGGGCAACACGGACGAGTCCATCGAGCGGATCATCGAGAGCCTGACGGTCCGTCAGGAGTTGAGAGATGCGCGCGGTCTGTGCGACTGTCTCGGCATGATGGCGTTGCACGCTTCGGTGCGTGGCGACCATGGTCTCTCTGCAGTCCTCATCGGCGCCGCCGAGGTGGCCCGGGAGGCCTCGGGGGACCATCTCGTCCCATGGCAGCGTCCATTGATCGAGCAGGCGACGCTCAGCGCCCGGAACGCACTCGGCAGTTCCTACGAGGAGCGGGTCGACGAGGGGCGGGACCTATCGATGGATGAGGCGATCGCACTCATCCACAGGAGCTTTGCCAACTCGGGTAGTGAGGTGTCGGCCACGGCCTGAAGTCGTTCTGCAGCTCAGACGGTCTCGTCTGCCCCCGCCACCGCCAGCAGCACCTCGTTAGGTGGCTCGATCCGGATATTTCGTCGAGTGATCCGCTCGCCACAGCTTCCGCAGTGGGCCACGGCATCGGCGTCGTTCCCACAGTCGACGTGGATGGCTCGTTGTCTCCCGGGGCTTTCCGGGGGGTTCCAGCGCTCTCCATACGACCAGAGGGTCATCAGGACGTCGAACAAGTCCTTGCCTCGCTCGGTGAGCCGGTACTCGTGGCGGACGGGTCTGTCCTGATATGGATCCGCACGCATGATCCCATCGCCGACCAGCCGCTCCAGACGGCTCGTCAGCGTGTTGCGGGCGATGCCGAGACTATCGACGAATTGATCGAACCTACGCACACCCTGAAAGGCGTCCCGCAGTATCAGGATCGTCCAGGGGTCGCTGACCATCTCCACCGTGCTGGCGACAGAACAGTCGAGGTGGGCGAGTGACGTGCGGGCCATGATGGGCATCCTAGTGAGTCTTTAGTTGCAATGCACTACTCAAAGGGATAGATTCCCCGAGAGTGAGTTGCGTACTGCAACTCGCAAGTGACGTGGGAAAGGCTCGACATGTCCATATTCGTGAAGCGTTATCGCCAGCAGACCATCAGGAGGGCACTCAAGCCGTTCACGCCCCTGTTCGACCTCGATTCGGCGGATCTGATGGCGGGGCTCGAGTGACTAGTCATCTCGGGTGACAATTGGATGGTTCTCGGCCTTCGCGCCGATTGTGCCGATGTCAGGGGCATGTCACATCTGCATGGACGCTCGACCCGGCTTGGCGCCGGTCTCATCGTGGTAGGGGCTCTCGTGCTCACCACCGGGTTTTCTCTCGCTGCCTTCGCGGCGGACAAGGTCGTGTTGTGCCACAGGCAGGGGGACGGGACTTTCCACACACTCGACGACGTGGCCCCGAACTCGGTTGCCGGTCATCTCGCCCACGGTGACCATCTCGGACCGTGCGAGGGCACGACGCCCACCACCGAGGCCACGACGACTTCCACTCTGGCGTCGACGACGTCCAGCGAGCCGACCACGACTTCCACTCTGGCGTCGACGACGTCCAGTGAGGCCACCACGACCACGACCCAGGAGGTCGGGGACGTGACGATCACCACCGCGGCCACGCCGACGTCATCGCCCGAGGACACCGAAACCGATGTGGAAGATACCGCCGCCGCCGCCGAGACCTCCACCACCACGACGCCGTCATCCGACCCTGCTGAGGTCGGCGCCGTCGTCGACGAGCTTCCTTACACGGGAGCGCCCACCTTCCTGCTGATCCCGGGGGCCCTGCTCCTCATCGCCGGTCTCCTTGCGGTCTTCGTGGGCTGGGGATTCGGGGGCGCCGGGCGTGCCCACCTCGCCACCGAACAAGGGCGGTTCGGGCTGGGCCTCTACCGGGGCCGGCACGAGGCCACCCGCACCTGAGCGATTGCGAGAGTCGGGAGTCGGCGCACTAACTTCCGGCTCTCGCAATCCCGGACGAGGTGCGATGTCCGCCACGTTGGTCACACACAAATTCGGAGGCACCAGCCTGGCCGACGCCGATGCGTATCGTGCCGTCGCCGACATCGTTACCCGGCGCGACGAAGACCGTCAGGTGGTCGTCGTCTCTGCGTCGGCGGGAACCACCGATGGCTTGATCGACCTCGTCTCCAGGGCGGGACGCCCCGGCGCATCGTTCGAGGAGCTGGCGACCTCACTCCGTGCTCGTCAGACGGCCCTGATCGAGGGTCTCATGGGCCGGGCGGCCTCGAGCGACCTGATGGCCGATCTGGACAAGGAGTTCGGGGACATCGAAGACGTGCTGCGGGCGACGCGAGTGATGCGAACCGCCGTGGACAACGCGATCGGAGCAGTCGCGGGCTTCGGCGAGGTCTGGTCGGCCCGACTCCTCACGGCCCACCTGCAGAGTCGCGGCCGCAACGCGGTGTGGCTCGATGCCCGTGAGGTCCTCGTAGTGCAGCCCGCCGATCCGGCGCCGGCCGTCGACTGGGAGCGAACGAGGGAGAACCTCGAGAGCTGGCTGCGTCATCACGAAGAGGAGATTGTCGTGGTCACCGGCTTCATCGCCACGGACGCGACAGGGGCGGCCACGACCCTGGGGAGGAATGGGAGCGACTATTCCGCAGCGATCTTCGCCGCCCTGCTCGATGCCGACGAGCTGATCATCTGGACCGATGTCGATGGGGTGATGAGTGCCGATCCCCGTCTCGTGCCACAGGCGGAGGTCCTCGAGCAGTTGTCTTACAACGAGGCGATGGAGCTCGCCTACTTCGGGGCCAAGGTGATCCACCCGGCGACGATGACTCCGGCCATCAGCCACGGCATCCCGGTGACCATCCGGAACACCTTCAACCCTACCGCCCCGGGGTCGCGGATATCCCCGGACTCGTCCACGGATGTTCCCGTCAAGGGCTTCGCCTCCATCGGTGAGATGGCGCTCATCAACCTCGAGGGCACGGCGATGATCGGTGTCCCCGGCATATCAGAGCGACTCTTCGGCGCCCTGCGCGCCGCCGGTGTGTCGGTCGTGATGATCTCTCAAGGGAGCTCGGAGCACTCCATTTGCTTCGCGGTCCCCGAATCGGAGGCGGACAGGGCCCGCTCGGCGGTGGAGGGCGCCTTCGCCGCCGAGAGTCGGCGTGGGCTCTTCCAGGACCTGGAAGTGACCGGAGGTGTGACCATCCTCGCCGCGGTGGGAGACGGGATGTCGGGAACCCCCGGCATCGCCGCCCGGCTCTTTGGCTCTCTGGTGAGGGCGGGGG
>JBAPYG010000064.1:0-4248 GCA_049284615.1 Acidimicrobiia bacterium | reverse complement strand
CGAAACCGCCCACAGGGCGTGCACCGGCCACCGCGCCCAGACGTATAGGACACCGAAGAGGATGAAGAGACCGATGTTGATCCCGGTGTAGAGGAGGGTCAGCGCGCTATCGATCGAGAGCCCGTAGACGAGGAGGACGACGGTGTACAGGACGGTGAAGCCGATGACGGCGCGCATGTGAGGGCAAGGTAGGCATTTGTCTCGTCTCACACCGGTTATAGGCTGGATGACAATGGAAGACGCGCTGAAACCGGACGTGATCGAGGAGGGGACGACCGACGGCAAGGACAAGGCTCCTGAGATCAGTGAGCCGTCCAAACTCATCCGCATCGCATCGATGACCCGCGCCATGCTCGAGGAAGCCCGTCAGGCTCCCCTCGACGAAAGTGGGAGACGGAGGATGGCGAAGGTCCACGAGCAATCTGTGGAGGAATTGAGGGATGTGCTCTCCCCCGAACTCCAGGAGGAATTCGGGGAGATCATGATCCCGCTCAGCACGGAGGGCTCATCCGAGGCCGAGCTCCGGGTGGCCCAGGCTCAGCTCATCGGATGGCTCGAAGGCCTCTTCCACGGGATCCAGGCGTCGCTATGGAGTCAGCAGATGACCGCCCAGACCCAACTGGCGGAGATGCAGCAACGGGCGCTCGGTGCACCCCAGCGTGCTGAGGGGGACGCCTCGTCCGGTCTCTACCTGTGAACCGGCGTTGCCATAGCACGAGGTAGCGGTTTCCGCCCCCTGTTGCTATAGCAACGCTGTTATCTAGCTGACCTTGCGCTGTGCGACTTGACGCTCACGACGCACGCGACGTCGCTCCCGTTCGCTCAGGCCGCCCCAGATTCCGAACTTCTCACCCATGTCGATGGCGTAGTCCAGACATTCGCCCTTGACCTCACAGGCACCACAGATGGACTTGGCCTTCCGGGTGGAGGCTCCCCGCTCGGGGAAGAAGAGGTCTGCGTCGGCGCCACGGCAATTGGCGTAGTCCTGCCAGGAGAGCTCACCCTGCGCCAGGGCCTCTACGAGCTTGCTCTGCATTCAGGGTCTCCTCACAACCGTGTAATTACACGTTTGACATTATGGGACGGCGCGCGCGCCGTCAACCCCGAATGTCGGAAAGACCCCGGGCCGATCGGCCCATTCGCCCCGGGGCGACCCAGCCGATTCGTCGGGAATGTTCTCTCCCCCGACGACTTGGCATAATGCGAGAGAAGTGACCAGCACCGTCGAGAAGAAGCGGGCCCCATTCCCGGTCGAGTTCTATCGGTCGGCGGTCGGCAAGAAGTGGGTCATGGCCATCACGGGCCTGGGAATCATCGGATTCGCCATCGCCCACATGATCGGGAACCTCAAGATGTTCCTCCCCCCGGTCGAGGGTCAGCCCGACATCGACGTCTACGGCGAGGCCCTGCGCTCACTGTTGACCCCGATCCTCCCCGAGCACATCTTCCTATGGATCCTGCGCACCGGGCTCATCGTCATGTTCGCCCTCCACGTGCACGCCGCCTACTCGCTCACCATCATGAACCACAGGGCGCGTCAAAAGGACTACCAAGGCCCGCGCCACTACGTCGCCGCCGACTACGCGGGGCGGACCATGCGCTGGAGCGGCACCCTCTTCCTGGCATTCCTGGCCTTCCACCTCGCCGACTTCACCTGGGGCGTCCAGCCGATGGCTCCTGAGACCTGGGAGCGGGGCCACGTCTACGCCAACTTCATCGCCACCTTCAGTCGCTGGCCGGTGACCGTTCTCTATGTGGTGGCGTCACTGCTCCTTGGAATCCACCTCTATCACGGAGCCTGGTCGATGTTCCAGAGCCTCGGCATCAACAACCCGCGGTTCAACACGTGGCGTCGCTACATCGCCATCACCATTGCCGGCGTGATCAGCCTCGGGTTCATCGCCCCGCCGCTGGCGGTGGCATTCGGGGTCCTGACATGACGACGGTGGAACTCGACGCCAAGGTGCCGCCAGGTCCACTTGCCGAGAAGTGGGAGAACCACAAGTTCTCGATGCGTCTCGTCAACCCGAACAACAAGCGCAAGTTCAACGTGATCATCGTCGGCTCCGGTCTCGCCGGCGCCTCGGCCGCGGCCACCATGGCCGAGCTGGGCTACAACGTCGAGGTCTTCACGTTCCACGACACCCCGCGCCGCGCACACTCGATCGCAGCCCAGGGTGGGATCAACGCGGCAAAGAACTACCACAACGACGGCGACTCGGTGTACCGCCTCTTCTACGACACGCTCAAGGGTGGCGACTACCGCAGCCGCGAAGCCAACGTCCACCGCCTCGCCGAGGTGTCACTGAACATCATCGACCAGGCCACTGCCCAGGGCGTCCCCTTCGCCCGGGAGTATGGAGGGCTGCTCGACAACCGCTCCTTCGGTGGAGCCCAGGTGTCGCGCACCTTTTACGCCCGGGGCGCCACGGGTCAGCAACTCCTGCTCGGGGCCTACCAGGCGATGATGCGTCAGGTGGAGACAGGGAAGGTGAAGCTCCACACTCGCTCGGAGATGCTCGACGTGGTGGTCAAAGACGGTCGGGCGGTCGGCATCGTCGTCCGCGACCTGGTCACCGGCGAGGTGACCAGTCACTCCGCCCATGCCGTGGTGCTGGCCACGGGCGGCTACTCCAATGTCTATTACCTGTCGACCAATGCCATGGCCTGCAACGTGACTGCGGCTTGGAGAGCCCACCGCAAGGGAGCGGCCTTCGCCAACCCGAGCTACACCCAGATCCACCCCACCTGCATTCCCGCCTCCGACGAGTTCCAATCGAAGCTGACACTGATGTCGGAGTCGCTCCGCAACGACGGGCGCATCTGGGTGCCAAGGAGCGCCGACGACAACCGACCGGCGAATCAGATCCCCACCGATGACCGCGACTACTTCTTGGAGCGCATGTACCCCGCCTTTGGGAACCTGGTGCCCCGCGACGTGGCGTCGCGGGCCGCCAAGCGGATGGTGGACGCCGGCAAGGGCGTGGGCCCACTGAAGAACGGGGTCTACCTCGACTTCGCCACGGCCATCGACCGCCTCGGCAAGGACGTCATCGAAGACCGGTATTCCAACCTCTTCGAGATGTACAACCGCATCACCGACGAGGATCCGTATCAGGTGCCGATGCGCATCTACCCCGCACCGCACTACACCATGGGTGGGCTCTGGGTCGACTACAACCTGATGACCACAGTGCCCGGTCTCTACTCGATCGGCGAGGCCAACTTCAGCGACCACGGCGCCAACAGGCTGGGAGCATCCGCACTGATGCAGGGCCTTGCCGACGGCTACTTCGTGCTCCCGTCCACAATCGGCGACTACCTCGCCGGCCAGTTGGGCGACGACGTCATCCCCACCGACGACGTTGTCTTCGCCGAGGCCGAGGAGGGCGTCAGCGAACGAGTGAATGGCTATCTCGCCATCAACGGGAGCCGGTCGGTCGACTGGTTCCACAAGGAGTTGGGCAAGATCATGCTCGACTACTGCGGGATGGATCGGAACGAGCCGGGTCTGCAGAAAGCCCTGAGTGACATCCCGGCGCTCCATGATGAATTCAAGGCGGACATGAGGGTGCTGGGCAGCAACGAGTCGCTCAACCAAACCTTGGAGCGGGCGGGAAGGGTCGACGACTTCTTCGAGCTCGCCCAGGTGATGTGTCTGGACGCCTTGGCGCGCGAGGAGTCGTGTGGCGGTCATTTCCGGGAAGAGCACCAGAGCGAAGAGGGGGAGGCCAGGCGTGACGACGAGAACTTCGCCTATGTCGCCGCGTGGATGTGGAGCGGCGATCCATCCAACCCCAATCTGGTCGAGGAACCCCTGGAGTTCGAGAACGTAGAGCTGACCACCAGGAGCTACAAGTGAACATCACGCTCCAGGTCTGGCGTCAGACCGGCCCCGAAGCTCCCGGTGGCTTCGAGACATATCAGGTGGGCGGCATCTCGGACGAGATGTCCTTTCTCGAGATGCTCGACGTGCTCAACGAGCGTCTAGCCAACCAGGGAGAGGAGCCGGTTGCCTTCGACCACGACTGCCGCGAGGGCATCTGTGGCACGTGCGGGGTGATGATCAACGGTCAGGCCCACGGCCCTCAGTTGGGCACCGCCACCTGTCAGCTCCACATGCGCAAGTTCGAGGACGGGGCGACCATCGTCGTCGAGCCATGGCGGGCAACGGGCTTCCCCCTCGTGCGCGACCTGGTGGTCGACCGCTCGGCGTTCGACCGGATCATCGAGGCCGGTGGATACATA
>JBAPYG010000063.1:0-3050 GCA_049284615.1 Acidimicrobiia bacterium | reverse complement strand
GTATTCGCCATGATCGTCGTGGCCTGCTCCGGTGACACCACCGAAGAGACAACGACGACCGCCGGCGGCGATGGCGGAGGAGACGCGACGACCACTACGGCCGGAGGTGACGACGGCGGCGGTGGTGGGACACCTGTGGAAGGTGCCCAGTTCCGCATCGGCATGATCGCCAACATCACCACGGACAACTGGTTCGCATCTCTCGACACCGAGAGTCAGTCGCAGAACCAGGCATATCTGACCAACTCCAAGATGGCGCTGTTCACAACGTCACTCCCCGGGTTCGTCTTCGTGCCTCAGGCTGCTGCGACCGAGACTGCCGTCGAGCCGGTGCAGGAAGGCGACATTTGGGTCGTCGAGCAGCCAGTTCGTGACGACATCACCTGGTCAGACGGGGAACCGCTGACGGCCAACGACCTGGTCTTCTATTTCGACACGGTCAAGGAGTTCAACCTCGGTTCGAACCACGCCGCCAGCTTCGGCCCCACCGTCCTGAGTGTCACCGCTCCCGACGACTACACCGTCCGGATCGAGTTCTCTGAGCAACCCGGTCTGGCAGTGTGGAACAACGGTGTCGGCTTCGCCTCGTTCGTGCCCGCCCATTTCTGGGAGCCGTACGTCGAGGAAGCCCGCGCCGCGGCTGAGGCCGAGACCGCAGGCATCACGCCCGAGGACGCCACCGCGGCGATTGTCGAGGCGGCCAACGGCGACGACGATCCTGAAAACGACCTCACAGAAGCTGACGTCACTCAGGAAGACATCGACGCCTACATCCAGAATGCCGGTGCCAGTGCGGGACTTGCCGTCCTCTACGCCGTGTCGGGTGTGAACGAGCCCTCCGTTGGCTCGGTCATCGTCGACCAGTGGGAGACCGGTGCGTTCGCCGCAACCGTCTCCAACCCCGACTACTTCGACAGTGGCACGGAGAACACTCTCTACTCGGATGGCTCCTTCCGCATCGCCAACGCCGATCGCGGTGAGGATGTCGTCTACGGTGGAGAGGGCAGCGGCGATGTCATGGCGCAGTACGTGGAAGGTCCGTTCGTCTCAGAGATCCTCTGGATCGAGCATGGCACCAAGGACGCCGCCTACGAGAAGCTCGCCGGTGGTGAGCTCGACTTCGTGTACGACCCGACTGGGCTGACCAGCGGTCTGCGTAACGAGCTTGCGACCAACCCCGATCTGCAGTTCTCCGTGAACCAGACCGAGGGCTTCCGCTACATGGCGTTCAACATGCGCAAGGCCCCGATGTCCGACCTCGCGTTCCGACAGGCCACGGCCACGGTGATCAACAAAGAGCTGATCGCCGACACCGTGCTCGCCGGAGCCGTGTTCCCCGGTTACACCATCGTCCACCCCGACCTCACCGTCTTCTACAACGCAGACGTGGAGAAGGCCGGATGGGTCGACAACTCGACCCCGATGACCGAGGGTGAGCGCTTCGAGACTGCAATCCAGATCTTGAAGGATGCCGGATACACATGGACGACCGAGCCGGTGGTGGTGAACGACGACGAGGGCAATTTCCTCGAGGTCAACCCCAAGGGTGAGGGCCTGACGATGCCGAACGGCGAAGCCGTCCCGGATCTGTCGATCCTCACGCCTGGCCCCGGCTACGACCCGTTCCGCGCCACGTTCTCCATCTACATGGAGACCTGGATGCAGGAGCTGGGAATTCCGGTGACCGCCGAGCCCACGGACTTCAACGCCATCGTGAATGCGACGTTCCCGCCGCAGACCCCGGAGTCTGCTCTCGAATGGGACATGTACGTCCTGGGCTGGGGTGGTGGCGACGTGTCGCTGCCCGGCACCTCGACACGTGCGTTCTTCCACTCGGATCAGGACTCCGTGACCGGTGGTGGCTTCAACACACCGGGTTACGCCAGCGAGGAGTTCGATGCCACGGCCGACGCGTTCGACGCGGCGACCGACATCGAGACCGCTGCTGAGCTGACCAAGGAGATGGACGCCATCCTGGCCCGAGACCTCCCGTACGTGGTGCTTTTCCGCACCCCGATCATCGAGGCCTCGAGCAGCAACGTGACGTTCCCCGTCCAGACGATCATGGGTGGCCAGCAGGCCTTCCCGAACGCCTGGCCCAACGCTGTGGAAGTCTCCGAGTAGAAGTCTCTACATCGCAGACGAACCACGTCCAGTCACAGAAGGAGGGCCCAAAGGGCCCTCCTTCTCCATTGCTGCGCTCATCTTCGGTTTCGGCCACACCCGTCTGCGCGTAGATACGAGGCCCCACTACGGTGGTGCGTCGCGCCACCGATCTAGAGTGGCTTTCTGCCAAGCGCGCATACGGAGGACTTAGGAGTCGTGTCTTGCTGAAGTTCATCGCGAAACGCCTCGTCCAGATGGCGTTCCTCTTCTTCCTCTTCCTGTCTCTCGTCTTCTTCCTACTCCAAGCCCAGCCCGGCGACATAACCAGTCAGTTCATCAATCCGGAGATCCCCGCCGAGATACGCGCCCAGATCATCGAGCGGCTCGGTCTCGACGGCAGCATCTGGAATCAATGGTGGAACTACATCAGCAACTTCTTCACGGGCAACCTCGGTGTGAGCTTCAGCCAGTATCCAAAGCCTGTCCTCGAGGTCATAGGTGAGCGGATCCCCCGCACCCTGTTCCTCTTCACCTTCGCCACCGTCCTCTCCTACACGGTGGGGTTCGCCCTGGGCAAGCGTCTCGCCTGGAAGCGTGGCGGGCTCGGCGAGCACGGTGTGACCGTGGGAGGCGTGCTCCTCTACACCATCTTCTACCCATGGTTCGGGATCCTGATGATCCTCCTCTTCGCCTCGACTCTGGGATGGTTCCCCATCAACGGGTTCCTGACCCCCGAGTTCTGGCGGAACGCCCCATATACCGGTAACGAGGTCTTCGGTCAGTTGCTCCTGTCGTTGGCCATCGCGGCCACTGTGCTGATCGTCGGTCTCATCATCTCCGGCAAGGCTGCCGAGCACTCGACGGCGCGCATCGTCAAGTGGTCCAGTTACGGCGGCGCACTCGCGGTGTTGATCGGTTTCTGGCTGTTGCGACCTGTGATGAGG